>NZ_JAXMJI010000060.1:0-49047 GCF_034376665.1 Allopontixanthobacter sp.
AGCCAAACTCTTCACCCGGCTGCCTTGGCACCACGGAAACAATCGCAAGGTCTGCAATTGCAGGTACGGGCGATTCTTTCTAAGGCGAGGGGATCAAGGAGAATTCATGAATCTATACGATCACCTAGCCCGAGCGCGCAGCTTTCTTCGCTCGAAGCGCGGACTGGAGCCCTCGCCATATTTCTCGATCTCGAAGCACCGGATTGAAGAGGTTGGAGAAGCGCATCGTCGCGCCGAATTAGCCACAAGCGATCTGGCGCGAATGACTTTCGGCCATACGGGGCGAGTTGTCGATAAGTGGACACATTATCTTGATCACTACGACCGCCATTTTTCGCGCTTTCGCGCTACGCCGGTCAAAATGCTCGAAATCGGGGTATTCAAGGGCGGCTCACTCGAAATATGGCGCGAATACTTCGGCCCGGACGCAACCATTTTCGGGGTGGATATCAATCCGGAATGCGCTGATCTGGTAACGGAACCGAACCAGGTTCGCATTGGATCACAGGCCGACCCGGACTTCTTGCGGGAAGTGGTTGAGGAAATGGGCGGGGTGGACATCGTCCTTGATGACGGTTCGCACATTGCGCCACACCAGCGGGCCAGTTTCGAAACGCTTTGGCCCATGCTGGGCGACAAGGGGATTTATGCCGTCGAAGACGTCCACACGGCTTACTGGCCGGGGGGATATGAAGGTGGCTACCGGAGAAGCGGTTCAGCTGTCGAGTTCGGAAAGACCGTAGTCGACGACATGCACGGTTGGTACCACGCCAAAGGCGAGCAACTCGTTCGCAAGGATGACGTGGATGGAGTTCATTTCTACGATTCTATTTTCTTCATCGACAAGAAGAAGAGCGAGCCGCCTATGAGCGTCCGTTTGCCACTTGGCTCGCCGATCACGACGTAAATTACACAGAAGTGCGCTATGCTCCGCGACCGCGAAGTTGTTGCAGTAGCCTGACACCCTCATGCATTATAGGATGCTTGAAAAATACCAGTAAGCATGACCACAAAAGCACTCCGGCTCCGACTGACGTAAACAATGTAGGCAAATTTGCCCCGGCATCCCAACTGTTCGTAATCATAAAGACGAGTGGGGGAGATACGGCGGCCGCCGCAAGGGCGCCGCTTCTGGAATATATTTTCAAAAGGTCTGAAAGCCCAAAATTGGCGAATTTCTGGATCCATTTGCGATAGAGGAGCCATCCCAATATCGCTTCGACTACCCGGCCAGATGCCGCACCGGCGATCCCGAACAGTGCCGAGCCGGCGAGCAATGCCGCAATATTGGCACTCCCCCTAATGAGTTCGATCCGCGCCATTTTACCCATCTCGTCATGGATGACGAACAGTTCCCAATGCATCGCAAAAGCCGCATAAATCGCCAGAACGATCATCAGCAAGGCAAGCGGTTCGGCAGCGCCCAGATACGCGGGTC
The DNA here is from genome assembly GCF_034376665.1 of Allopontixanthobacter sp. NCBI lineage: Bacteria > Pseudomonadati > Pseudomonadota > Alphaproteobacteria > Sphingomonadales > Erythrobacteraceae > Allopontixanthobacter > Allopontixanthobacter sp. Next base: position 1,439 of record NZ_JAXMJI010000060.1, read on the forward strand.
CGTATAGTAGATTGATGATCGGACCGGATAAAACGGCGAGACCTGCAGCCAGCGGCCAAAAAAGCGCCGTGATGATTTCGAGCGACTGGAGATAGGTCGCCGTCAGAGGTTGCCCTTCCCGGTGTTCTTGCGCCAATTGCGCAAAAAGCACACGTGTCCCGGCGCCGTAGACATTGAAAAACAGGAAATCCAGAAGCTGGCTGGCACGGGTAAAAATCCCGACCGCCGCAAGTCCCAGAAGCTTGCCAATCAGCACCTCCGATATCCGGTAGATGAAAAGCGCTAGACCGCTGACCGATAGTATCTTCCCGGCGTAGGTCGCTAGCGGCGCGACGAATTCAAGACCGAGCCTGAAGTGCATGTGTTCGCGGCCAAGAAAGTTGATCAGTATTGCGTTCGTTATTGACCCGGCCAGCACCCCATACGCCAGACTGAGATAGCTCGCTCCTGCAAAAGCGGTAGCCAGCATCACCGAGACGTTTATTGTCGTCGAAATCACGAGCGCGGTAGAAAGCTGCGAAAAGCGCATCTCCCGTTGCAGCATGGCTCCGGGGAAAAACTCGAAAATCATCAGCAGTGGCCGCAGTGCCAGAAGCCGCATAACTGCACCGACACCATCATTCTCCAAAAACCGGGATGTCGGGCCGCTGAGTCCGAGAAGAAGGACCATCAGACCCAGGTTCAGCATCAGGTTGACGGTGAAAGTGGTAGTGATTTTCGCGGGTGTGAGGTTGGCTTCACGGACCACGTAGGAATTGATCCCCACCGACGCGAATATGTTGAAAACACCCGCAATCGCAAAGCCGATTGCATACACTCCCATTTCCGCGGGAGTAAGGAGCCGGGCGACGATGATGGTGCCCGTGAAAAACAAGAGAGCGGCGAAAAGCTGCCCCGACAGCGACCATATCAAGGAACGTCGAACTGACATATCTGCAGAAGATTTCCTGATCGGGCGTTCCGGTTTGTCAGCCAGTTTTGCGAGCCGCTATCATCTGGCTGGCTGTTGCACCAGTGGTTTATACGTGGTTCCCCTGCGTCAAGCCGCCGGTTGCACGCTTTCCATTCCCTACTTATAGGCGCGGCAGGCCGGGACGGGAGCCGCAGGAAACCGAGAATTTAACTAGGAGTATTGCCTCCTTCCTGAGATCTCCTTCGTCACAAAAACCCTATTGCCGGGGACGGCGCACAGCAAACCTATGGTGGAACAGACTATGGTGCCAAAATTGATCAGGCCCCGCCGGTTCGGCGACGACCGCGGCTGGTTCACCGAAAGTTGGAACCGGAAGCGAGAAGCGGCGGCGGGTATTCCATCGAATTTCTGCCAGGACAATCAGTCCTGCTCGACCGCGAAATTCACCCTCCGCGGCCTGCATTTCCAGACGCCGCCGCATGCGCAGGCAAAGCTGGTCCGATGCCTGCGGGGCCGGATCTGGGACATCGCCGTCGATATCCGAAGCGGCTCGCCCACTTTCGGCAAATGGGTCGCCGCAGTGCTCAGCGCACAAGGCGGTGAGCAATTGTTCGTCCCCAAGGGCTTCGCCCACGGGTTCCTGACACTGGAGGATGATTGCGAAGTCGCCTACAAGGTCGATGACTATTACGCCCCCGAATGCGATGCCGGCATCCTCTGGAACGACCCGCAACTCGCGATCGCCTGGCCGCTGGAGGGTCATTCGCCGGTTCTTTCGCAAAAGGATACCGGACTGCGCTCGCTGGCGCAGGCGGAAGGCATCTTCGAATATGACGGCGAACCGCTCGCAGGTTTGGAAGCCGGGGCATGAGCCTGCCGCAATTGCTGGTCACCGGCGGAGGAGGCCAGATCGGCGGCGCAGTCGCGCGCCTTGCCAGCGAATTCGGTTTCGATGCGGTCGCGCCGTGCCGTGCAGACCTCGATCTGACCGATGCGGGCGCGCTGCGGCGTATGGTTGACAGCGCGCCCTGGGCCGCGGTGGTCAATTGCGCCGCTTTCACTGCGGTCGATCTGGCGGAAACCGAACAGGATCTGGCCGAAGCGGTGAACGCGCGCGCACCCGCGGTGCTGGCGAAGGCAACGGCGAACAGGGCAATTCCGCTGGTCCAGCTGTCGACCGACTATGTATTCGACGGTACAAAAGGCAGTCCGAACCTCGAAACCGATCCGGTGCAGCCACTGGGCGTCTACGGCCAGACCAAGGCGCGCGGCGAGCAGGCGGTGCGCGAAGGCAACGCCCGTCACGTTATTTTGCGGACCGCTTGGGTGCTGAGCGCCGGCGACAGGAATTTCCTCGCCACCATGCTCCGCCTCGCCGCCGAGCGCGATCTCGTACGAGTGGTGGACGACCAGCGCGGCAACCCCACCAGTGCGGAGGATGTTGCGCGCGCAATTCTCACAATTCTCGGGCGCCCGGCGATCCCCTCCGGCACGTGGCATTGCGTTAACGCAGGCGAGGCGACGTGGTATGATCTGGCCGAGCACATTTTCGGCAATCTGGAGAGACGCGGCCTTCGCCGCCCCATCCTTGAGTCGATCCCGACCAGTGAGTACCCGACCCCGGCGCCGCGGCCGGTGGACTCGCGGCTCGCGACCGAACGTCTCGCTTCGAAACTGGGCATCGTAATGCGCCCATGGCAGGATATGGTCGACGAATTGCTCGACAAGGCCATCAGCCCGCCAGGGGTAGTCAATCCGGCTTCGGCGGGCTAAGACCCCCGCTCATTTCAACGAACCTTTTCACCTTGAATAAAATGAAAAAATGACGAACCGACACAGAAGAATAGCGGTCACCGGGGGAGCTGGCTTTATCGGATCGGCCGTCGTCAGGCAATTGATCGACGACGCCGGGGCCGATGTGCTGAACATCGACGCACTCACCTATGCCGGAAACCTGGCATCGCTGAAGGATGTCGAAAGCAATCCGCGCTACCGGTTTTCACGCACCGATATCTGCGACGGGCCGGGCATCGCCGCCCTGCTCGCGGATTTTCGGCCGGACGCGATCATCCATCTAGCCGCGGAATCGCATGTCGACCGGTCGATCGAAGGGCCCGCGGAATTCGTTAGGACCAACGTACTTGGCACTGCGACCATGCTGCAGACCGCGACCGAATACTGGCGCGGGCTGACCGGAGACGAAAAGGCAGATTTCCGGTTCCACCACGTCTCAACCGACGAGGTCTTCGGCGCGCTAGGTGACACGGGCTTTTTCAGCGAGACGACGCCTTACGATCCGCGGTCACCTTATTCGTCCTCCAAAGCCGGGTCCGATCATCTTGTCAGCGCGTGGAATCATACTTACGGTTTGCCGACCGTGCTGACGAATTGTTCGAACAATTACGGGCATTTCCAGTTTCCCGAAAAGCTCATTCCGCTGGTCGCGATCAAGGCCCTGCAGGGCGCGCCGCTGCCGGTCTACGGAACCGGATCGAACGTGCGCGACTGGCTGTTCGTGGATGACCATGCCGAGGCGATCCGGCTCGTCTTGGACCAAGGCCGGATTGGAGAAGCCTATCTAGTTGGCGGACATTCGGAACGCACCAATCTGGAAGTGGTCGAAACCATTTGCGAACTCCTGGATTCCTTGAAACCAAAGCCGGACGGCGAAAGCTATCGTTCGCAAATCAGCTTTGTCAGCGACCGGCCGGGTCATGATTTCCGCTACGCCATCGATTGTTCGAAGATCGAACGCGAACTTGGGTGGAAACCGCGAGAGAGCTTCGACACCGGAATGAAGCGGACCATCGCCTGGTATCTGGACAATCCGGATTGGTGGCAGCCGATCCTCGACGGAAATTATCAGGGCGAACGGCTGGGAACGGTCTCGGCATGATGGCGAACCCAATCGGTAACCCTTCCAAACGGGCCATGCAGCCGGAGGTGCAATCATGCGCGGCATAATTCTGGCCGGCGGGACCGGCAGCCGTCTACATCCGGCGACTTTGGCGATCAACAAGCAGCTTTTGCCGATCTACGACAAGCCGATGATCTATTATCCGATGGCGGTCCTGATGATGGCCGGGATCACCGAAATCCTGATCATCTCCTCGCCCGAATACATCGACAATTACCGGCGGTTGTTCGAAGACGGCAGCGAGATCGGGATTGAGATTAGCTACGCCGTGCAGCCGGCGCCGGAAGGCCTCGCGCAAGCATTTCTCATCGGCGCCGATTTCCTTGGCGACCAACCAGCCGCGCTGATCTTGGGAGACAATATCTTCCACGGTTCGGGCTTCATTGAACTTCTTGCTTCGGCCCGGCGGCGAAAATCCGGCGCGACCGTGTTCGCATATCAGGTGCGCGACCCGTCGGCCTACGGCGTAGTGGAACTCGACGCCGCCGGCATGGCCGTCTCGATCGAGGAAAAGCCGCGCGAACCCAAATCCGATCTCGCGGTGACCGGCCTGTATTTCTACGACAACCGGGTGGTTGAACTCGCACGCCGCGTCACCCCCTCCGCGCGCGGCGAACTCGAGATTACCGACCTCAACCGGATGTATATGGAACTAGGGGAACTTCACGTAGAGCAGATGGGCCGCGGCTATGCCTGGCTCGACACGGGCACTCACGAGAGCCTGATCGAGGCCGGAGAATTCGTTCGCGTGGTCCAGAACCGGACCGGAATGCAAATCGCCTCGCTTGAGGAAATCGCCTTCCAGCAGGGATTCATCAATGTTGCGCAGCTGCGCAAACGCGGAGAATTGTTCGCTAAAACCGAATACGGCAGATCTTTGCTCGCCTTGGCCGACAAGCATTCAGGTCTGAAACGATAATGCCGCACATTGCTCCGAACAACGGCAATTGCCGGACCCGCTAATGTCACAACTTGCCGACAGGATCTTGCAACTCCCTCGGGTAAGCAAGCGTGTTATCGCTCTGGCGGTCGATACCACGCTGTGTTTGGCTGCGGTGGCTATCACCTATTACCTGCGCCTGGGCGAATTCATCATGCCCACGGGGCGGCAGTGGCTGTCCTATCTGCTGGCCGTCGTTTTTTCGCTGCCGCTATTCATCAGCTTCGGCCTTTACCGGGCCATTTTCCGGCACGCCGGATGGGGCGCGTTTCGGGTCATCCTGCAGGCCTGCGTAATTTACGGCATCGCCTATGCCGCGGTGTTCACGCTGGTCGGCATCGACACCATCCCCCGGACCACCGGCATAATCCAGCCGATCCTGCTCTTGCTATTGATCGCCGGAGCCCGCGCGATTGCGCGTTTCATCCTTGGCGGGCGGTACCGCCAGATTCTGCGGCGCGAAACACGGCGGGCGATAGTGTATGGCGCGGGCTCAGCGGGCCGACAGCTTGCGGCCGCGCTGATCAGTGCGCATGAGATGCAGGTTGTCGGCTTTGTCGACGACGACAACCTGCTGCAAGGGTCCACGTTGGACGGACGCCCGATCTATCCGCTGTCCAAGCTGCCAGGCATAGTCACCAAGCTGCGCGTGTCCGACGTTCTGCTGGCGATACCCTCCGCCAGTCGCAGCCGGCGCAACGAGATTATCCAGCAAATCCAGGAGTTGCCGGTAGTGATCCGCACGTTGCCCGCGGTGCTCGATCTTGCCCATGGCCGAGTGACGATCAACGATTTGCGCGAGCTCGATATCGAGGATCTGCTCGGTCGCGAACCAGTCCGGCCGTCGGAAGAACTTCTGCAGCGCAAGATTCATGGCAAGGTGGTGATGGTAACGGGGGCGGGCGGATCGATCGGTTCCGAATTGAGCCGGCAGATCTTGCAGCTTCGCCCGCGCGCGCTGCTACTGGTCGATATGAGCGAGTATAATCTCTACAGCATCCACCACGAGCTGGCATCGGCGACGCTTGAAAACGAAGTCCATCTGGTGCCGCTGCTGGTCTCTGTCTGCGATGAAGCACGGATGCGAGCGGTGTTTGCGGCCTACGCTCCGGAAACCATCTATCACGCCGCAGCTTACAAGCATGTGCCGATGGTCGAGAGCAATCAGCTCGAAGGGATCCGCAACAATGTGTTCGGAACCTGCTGCACGGTCCGGCTGGCGATGCAGCACGGCGCAAGGGACTTCGTCCTGATCAGCACGGACAAGGCCGTTCGGCCGACTAGCATGATGGGCACGACAAAGCGCGTGGCGGAGCAGGCATTGCAGGCCATGGCTGCCGAGGGGAGCGAAACGGTGCTGTCCATGGTGCGATTCGGTAATGTGCTAGGGTCCAGCGGCTCGGTGGTTCCGCTGTTCCGGCAGCAAATCAAGAAAGGCGGTCCGGTCACTGTCACCGATGCGCGCATCACCCGCTACTTCATGACCATTCCCGAAGCCGCGCAGCTGGTGCTGCAGGCGGGCGCGATGGCCACCGGCGGCGAAGTGTTCGTGCTCGACATGGGCGAACCGATCAAGATTTACGACCTCGCGCGACGGATGATCGAATTGAGCGGCCTGATCGTCCGTGACGCGCAAAACCCCGATGGCGATATTGCGATCGAGTACGTCGGCTTGCGCAATGGCGAGAAGCTGTTCGAGGAACTACTGATCGGGGACAATCCAATCCCCACATTCCACCCTCGCATTCTGAAAGCCCATGATGCGTTTCGCCCGTGGACCGAACTTTCGATTGACCTGGCGCAGCTGGAGCACTCGGTCGCCAATGGTGACACCGCAGAAGCGCGGGCAATTCTTCTCGCGCTGGTTCCAGAATACGAAGGGACGGGGGCCGGTTCGGACTTGATCGAGATGGCCAATGGTTCGATTGCAGCCCCGATGGCCCGCGCAGGCCTTCTCAGCTCCGGGCTTTCCATCCCGCGAGCATAAGTACCGGCCATAGCTGATGCTGGCGGTTGCTGTCGCCGCTCAGGTGTTCGCCCCATAGTTTGCGCGCGCGCCGCATGTCCACGACCTCGCTCAGATCGCTTTCCGCGCTGTCCAGCAGGCTTTCGGCCCAATCGCGAAGTGGTCCCCTGAGCCAGCTGTCGATAGGTACTCCAAAACCCATCTTGGGGCCGCTCGTCAGGTTCTCGGGGACAAGCCGAGCGAGCACCTGCCGCAGCGGCCACTTGCCGGCACCGTCCCTGATCAGCGTATCGGCCGGCATCCGCATGGTCAGTCGCACCACGTCTGGATCCAGCATCGGGACGCGCGTCTCCAGCGAATTGGCCATGCCCGCGCGGTCGACCTTGGTCAGGATATCGTCCGGCAGATACCCAAGCATGTCGCGCAGCTGCATCGCACGAATCGGGCCCCAACCGGCAGGAAGAGCCTGTCCCGCAGGCAGCTGCGATAGAATTGAGCGCAGGTCGATCCCGTCGGTGTTGCCGGAGGCCAGCAAACGTGCGTACACATCCTCGATCGTCTCGCTGTCGAGGACGCTGCCAATCTTGTGCAGTTTGTCGCCCAACAGCCGGACCTTGCCCGGGACGAACGCCGTGCCCGCCCGGTTGATTGCTGGCGCGGGAAGCGCCGTCAGCGACCGCGCCAGAACTTTTCGCAACGCCAGCGGCAATTTTTCCAGTTTCGACCAGGCGCGGCTGGTGAGCGTGTAACGGTTGTACCCCGCCAGCAGTTCGTCTCCGCCATCGCCCGACAGCGAAACAGTGACGTGTTCCCGTGCGTAACGGCTGATCAGATAGGTTGGTATTTGGGATGAATCCGCAAAGGGCTCGCTATAGATATGCGGAAGGTCCGGCACCACGGCGAGCGCATCGGAAGATCCGATGATAAATTCATGATGGTCCGTGCCCAGATGCCGCGCGATCCCACGCGCGGCGGCCGATTCGTCGTACGCCTTCTCCGCATAGCCGATGGTGAACGTCTTGACCGGACGATCCGATTGCGCCTGCATTAACGCCACGATCGTTGAGGAATCTACACCGCCGGAAAGGAACGCGCCGAGCGGTACGTCCGCCACCATCTGGCGTTTGACAGCCCTTGCCAGCACGGCCTCGAGTTCGCTGACGGCCTCGTCCCCGGTTAGAGGCTCGCAGGATTGGCTGGCGATCAATTCCCCAGCGAGGCTCCAGTACGAGGCTGCTAGCCCCCCCCTGTCCCCGCCATGCGTGAAGGTGACAAAAGACCCGGGCAGGAGCTTACGGACCGACCGGTAGATCGACAGCGGTGCCGGAATATAACCGAATGTAGTCAGCGCCTCGACCGCGGCAGGATTGATCGACCTGTCGAGCGAAGGGTGGGCTTCCAGCGCGGCGAGATCAGACCCGAAAAGCATAACCGCGGCGAGGCCAGCGCCTTGCCAGCCGTAATACAGCGGCTTCTCACCCATCCGGTCGCGCGCCAAGGTGAGTTCGCGGTCCTTGCGGTCCCACAGCGCGAAACCGAACATTCCGGTGGCGCGTTCGAGCGTGTGCGCGACGCCCCAGTGGCTGATTGCCTCGATCAGGACCTCAGTATCCGAATGACCGCGCCAATGGATGTGTCCGTGCTCGGCGTCGAGCGCTTCGCGCAACTCCCCGAAATTGTAGATCTCACCATTATAGGTGATCACGTATCGTCCGGATTGCGCCGTCATCGGCTGATGGCCCGCATTGCTGGTATCGATGATCGACAGCCGCCGGTGCCCCAGCGCGATGCCTTCGTCAGCATTGATCCACGCGCCTTCACCATCCGGCCCGCGCAAGCGGATGGCGTCGGTCATCGCGGCGAGTTGCCGGGGCCATTCCGCAGAGGCTGCCCCCAGGGACATGATGCCGGCGATGCCACACATAACTGCTCGTATCCTGATGATTTGGCGGGCATCAAACGCCCGCGGGGAGACCGCCGCCAAAGCATGCCTCCGGCCAATTCGCAACCACGAGGTTCACCGCACCGCAAGGCGCAGGGCAATAAAGTTCGGTAATGACGGAAACCGCGGGCGCGCCACAGAACAGCTCAACGGGTGCGGGAAGGGATTTCCTCACCCGCCGGAAATTCGCGGTCGCAGCGCTTAGCGGCGTGCTCGCCTCCCGATTGCTGCCATCTGCTGCCGTCGGCGCCGCGGCTTTGCCTACCCGCCGGACGCTCCCGGATTATCGGCGCACCGGCGACCGGAGTGACAGCGAGGCGTTGCTGCGCATGATCGGCAGCGGCATTGCCCATATCCATCTCCCTGGCGGCGGGGGATCGGCCCGGGACGGCACTTACCGGATCGGGATGGACGCAGTACGACAGGGCAGCGGCTTGCCATCGGGTACGCGTATCACCGGAGACGGAGCCGACACAATCGTACGCCCTGCGGCCGCGTCGCAAGGCTGCGTTTTCGACGTGTTGGCGTCGAACGCCCGCGAACCGGTCCGCGATATCGCGTTCGAGGATTTTGCCGTGATCGGCTGGGTGGCGGAGGACCTCTTCAATGAACCGACCCACCTGTTCCGAATCAATGGCCTACGGGGTGCCGTCTTCCGCAATCTGTCGGTATCCGGATTCCAGGGAGACGGGATCTATCTCGGCTCCGGACTGCGGCTCGGTGATGAACGGCACAACAGCCTGGTCGAAATTGCCAATTGCCGGTTCGACGGGCTGAACGGCAACAACCGCAACGCGATCTCGGTAATCGACTGCGACAGTTTCACCCTGACAGATTGTTCGGCCAGGAGAGTGACGCGCAGCGGTGACGGTACAGGCCGGATCCCGCAGACGCCGGCAGAACGGCGCAACCCCCGCTTCGGCCTCGGCATGCCAGGCGCCCTGACGTTCGAGCCCGACCGGGTGGGACGGTTCCCGGTGATCCGGGACGTGCGGGTGCAGGGCTGGTCGGTCGAGGATTGCGGCGGCGCGGCGGTCGCGCTCAATCTCCGCGAGAACGATTCCCTCGACCGACCCCACTCCGCCATCGCGCTCACCAACATCGCTGCGACCCGCTGCCGTATCGGCATCGCGGGTCATGGCTATTCGGGAGACAAGGCGTTGACGCAAGCTGTCCCCTACGGCATTGCGGTCGAGGGATTCGCGGCCAGGGACTGCGCAATACCCTTCCAGTTCGATGGTCTTGTAGACGCATCGCTCGCGGGGACGGCGAACAATTGCGGCACCGCCATGCTGGGGTTTGCTGGCGGCGCCAACCGCGCCATCACGATCCGATGCGACTTCCGTGACTGCGGGAAATCCGACGCGCTTAATCCCGGGGTCGCACTGCGCATCGCCCGCTCGACGCGGAATCTTTCCCTCGATTCGAGCAGCTTTTCCGGTTGCGGATCGAGCCGCGCGGACCAGCCCACCACCCTGATATATTTTACCGGAGGATCCCACACCGGCATGTCAGCAAAAAACCTGAGCGCGCGGGCCACCGTCTCGTCTCCCTCGCAGAGGCCGCGGCTGATCGGCGTCGCCGGCGGTGGGGTCGACCTGTCCGCCCGAAGCGCGGATGTTTCGGTCCAGTCGGCAGACTGGTCATTGGGTGCCGACGACTTCGCAAATATGGTGGCTCGGCGCGGGGGCTGAACCAACCAGCGATCAACGGTTGTCCGGATCAGTTCGGCCGGTCCAGAATTTCGCGAAAGTGGCCCGCGAGCCGGACCGACACAGCCTCGACGGAATAGTTCGTCTCGCACCGCCGCCGCGCGGCTTGCCCCATCTCTGCCCATATCCGCGGGTTTGCGTGGCAATCCTCTATCGCGTGCAACCACTCCTCGGCGCTGTCGGCCAGCCGTCCCGTCTCGGACGTAAGGACATCGCAATTTGCGCCGACAGGTGACGCAACGCTTGGCCGCCCTGCCGCGCCATACTGGACCAGCTTGAAAGCGCATTTGCCTTTCTCGAACAGTGAATCGTGCAGCGGCATCACCCCGGCATGGCAGGAGGCCAGCAAGAGACTTTCTTCGGCAAGCGACCATCTATGCTGTTCTAGCGGCACACCCGGCAGCGCGATATTGCCGGCGCCAATCGCAACCACGCGCAGGGGCAACCGTCTGGCTGCTTCCTGCAGGACGGGCAACAGTCCGATGAGCAAGGGCGAAGTGGTGACGCCGCCGATCCAACCGAGCCGCAATTCTGGCCCGCCGGGATAGGCAGTTTTTGGATAATTCGATATTTGGACGCAGGACGGAACGGCAACGACGCGCTGCGCGCCATGCCGGGTTGCGTATTCTTCAAGATACCGGCTGCCTGCCGTTACCAGAGCGGATCCTTTCAGGAGCCAATCGAGCTTCCTGGAAAAAAGCCTGCGGACAAGGCCTGAACGGTGGGCATCGTAATTGTGAAAGATCGCGTCGTCGTAATCGACAACATAGGGAACCGCGCGGGGCCTGAGCACGGCCTCGACCAGTCCGGGCGCGAACGGGAGAAGTTCCTTTTCGATCCACACGAGATCGTAGTGGTGCGCAGCGAAAGCCGCGCCAATCCTGCGGACATAGGCCGCCGCGATTTTCGCCCAATCCGACAGACCGCGGTGTCGGCCAATGGTAGCGACGATATCTTCGCCAAGCAGCGGTGAAAACTCGAGCTGCCAACCGAGCGCTTCAAGTTCCGGGGCAAATTGATAGAAACGCACCCGGCTGCTTGCACCGTTTTGATCGTAGCGCGACAGAACCAGGATTTTTCGCAACCTGCCACGGTCTGCCAGGGTCATCCGGCAGCCCCGGACGGCGTGTCAGACCCCCGCACCGCGCGCGTGTCCGTCGCCCTTGCGTAAGGAAACAGCACAACCGGGCCCATCAGCAGCCCGAGATAGATGAAGGATTCGGGATACGGGTTGGTGAACGAGGCCAGTGCGATGGCAAGCCATCCTGAAAACAAGAATACGTCGAGCGGCCGAAGCTGGCGGCGGGCCGCCGTGCGCACGAACGCCCCGAGATACACCGCAAAGGGGATGAAGGTCAGGAGGAAACCGAAAACGCCCAGCCGGTATATCGATGCCAAAGCAAAAATCTCGTACCGCCACGGGTATTCGAAGTCTCTCACATAGGCGACGCCGATCCCGTGGCCCGCGCCGAAACCATTGGTCGCAGCAATCCCGTCGAGCAGGGAGAAATACTGGGTCGTCCGCTCCACACCGCCTCCGGAAAGTACTTTCTCCGCAAGTGCCTCGACGACCACCCCGATATCAACCATCTCGAGGAAGGACGCCAGCAAGGCCATCAGGACCAGCCCACCGGTGCCGAACAGCAGCGCCCGAAGAAATAGGCCCGGTTTCTTCACTGCGCCTGCAACCCGGTCTGAAATTATGAACGGACGCAAAACCAGTCCGGAAACGGCACCGATGGCGCAGGCCACAAGGAGCGCGGATCGCCCGGAGGTAAGCGCCACGACGATCAGCACCAGCGGCATGAACAGCTGCCAGATCCCTTTCCGGTAGATATCCGGCACGGACAGCATCGCCGAACTGATAAATACCAGCGTGGCGTAGACGTGCATCGTTGCCGAGACGGTACCTTCCCGCACCAGAACATTGGGTTCACTGCTGAAGATCTTGGCCGCATCTGCGCCGAAGGTCAGGAATATGTAGAAGAACAGCGCAACCGAAAGGGCGGACATCAAGGCAATTGCTTCGAACAGCCGGAAGATCGCTACTTCGCTGAACTGCCGACGCACCGCGAGGAATATCAACAGCCAGAAAATCGGCGCGGCTACGAACACCGCCACCGATTGCAACGCCGCCTCCAGCGGGGCGCCGCGGTTCTGTCCGATCGCAATGTAAATCCCGTTGACGATTACCGAGATGCCGAACCACGGGATCAGTAGTGACAGGGTCTGCCTGTCGCCCTCCCGGATCATCACGATCACCGCGAAAAATGCCAAGGCCAAAAACAGCAAGGCGCTGAAAGCCTGAACCGCATGCGGGAACGAAAACAGCACGCACAACAGGATGAACGCGATCCGGCTCGACAGTGCATCGCCGTGAAACGGAATGGAGAAGGGGCTGATGCGACCGGTCACGGCGCGTCTCTAGCGAAATAGCGCTGCAAGAAAACCCGGTATCCCTCGGCTACTTCGCCTATCGCACCCGCGCGCCCCGAAGCGAGAGCCTGACCGATGCGGGCCAAGGGTTCGGCCGTCAGCATAGCGAGCAACACCAGGAGATGAGCGCCTCGGCCGAAATGCAGGGCGCTAAACCTTGCGCGTCCTTCCATCGCATAGCCCAGCCTCCGCCCGAGAATCTGCCGGCTGGTCCCGCCCCCTGCGTGGAACGCCGAAGGCGCGGCCAGATATCTGATCTTCATGTTACCGGCCCTCAGTCTGGCGGATAGATCGAGGTCCTCCATATACATGAAGAATTTCGGGTTAAACCCGCCCACATGATCAAAGGCTGCGCGGCGAACGCAATAGAATGCGCCGATGACATGATCGACGTCGCGATCGGACAGGTGATCAAAATCTGTCATAATTACCGGCGGAAAGGGCCGGGGAGCAATTCGCGATACGCCGGTCGATTCCGCCAGGAACATCGCGGGGCGCGGCTGACGGGCGCAGTGCCGCTGGGTCTGCCCGGCCGCGTCCGTCAGCCGAATGCCGCACGCGACATACGCCCGCTCGGTGTCGGAAAGGAGAAATTCCGCAGCGCCGCGAATGGAATTGGGTCGGACGCAGCAGTCAGGATTGACCAGCAGGATCAGCGGAGCGGTGCCGTAACTCGCCCCCATATTGCACGCCTTGCCGAAACCGAGATTTTCGCTGGACTTGATGATCGTTAGGCGTTCGTCCGCAAAATCGAGGTCTGCTGATCCGTCCTGCGATGCATTGTCTACCACCATGATGGCCGCGATGTCGCCAGCATCATGCGCCAGCAAGCTCGCCACGCAATCTGCCAGCTGCTCGCCGGAATTCCAGTTTACGATGACCACATCAACGCTGGGCATAGGAATTTTTCGACCTGCAGCCTGTGATTGACACGAAGCGATTTCGACTTGCAACGCCACCGCTAGTCCGGGTCTGGCGGCAACATGACGTCCCGACGCCATAGGCAATGTTAAGCCCGTCGGCAAACACCATGCGGCTCACAGACCCAGATGCTCGACGAGCATTTTGCTGACCGTGATATCCGAATAGCGCTCCTCGGCAATTCGGCGGCTGGCCAAACCCATGGCATTTCTCGTCGCGGCATCGCCCGCCAGACTGCGCATGGCCTCCGCCAAGGCCGCGCTGTCTCCCACGGGAACCAGCAGCCCATTCTCTCCCTCGATCACCGTTTCGCGGCATCCCGGAGCGTCGGTCGTGATGATCGGGCGGCCCATGGCCATCGCCTCCAGCACCGAGCGTGGAGTGCCTTCGCGGTATGACGGCAGGACATAGATCGACGACGAAGCAAGTGCCGGCCGGACATCCTGCAGCTCGCCCAGCACCTCCAGCCCAGCTTCCTGCCACCTTGCGATTTCCTCCGCCGGGACGACATCGGGGCCACTGCCGCCATAGCCCACCAGCAGGCAGCGGGCCGACGGCAGGTTGCCCAAAACGGCAATCGAAGCCTCGGCATATTCGCGCAGCCCCTTGGTCCACAAGAAGCGCGAGATCATCAGAAATACGGGCCCGGACGCCAGCGGCGTCGGTGCGAAGCTGGCGATATCCACCCCCGAACCGTCGACCAGACGCGCCTTCATCGGATTCCCCAGCGAGCCGGCGGCAGTAAAATCCCGCCAGTCGTCCGGATTCTGGAAAATCACCACAGAGTTAAGCATCGTGGCGATTCGGTAAAGCCCGCGTGCGATGCGCTGCATGACTTTACGGCGAAATCCGCTCCCCGGAATGAACGCATAGCCCAGCCCCGTTACCATGGACGCCGACCGGGCACCCGTTCCCGCCGCCGCGATAGCGCCCCAGATATTTGGCTTGATCGTGTAATTGAGGACGAAGTCTGCGCGGATCTGCCGGCACAGCCTGCGCAGCGCCGCGCAATAGCGCAGATCCCCCAGTAGGCCCACGCCGTCGCGGGACAGATCGATCGAATGCACCGTTGCGCCCCAGTTTTGCAGTGTTTGCGCCGTCTCGCCCTCAAGCCCGGGCGCGCTTACGTGCACCCTGTGGCCGCGTGCCAGTAGCAAGCGGATAAGCGGGCCACGGAAGTTGACCAGCGACGACGCCAGCGAGCCGTTGAGAAGGATCGTCTTGCTCATTGTTCGCGGGCTTTAAAGTGACCCCTGGGCAATGCAAGCTGCTAGCTTCGCCGCAGTGATTTTCCTTGCAATTCAGGCGCGGACGCGGCTTGAAACGCGAATGCTCAACACCACCCTGTCGCCATGGCCCTGCTTCACCCGGGAAGAGACCGAGGCCGTTGCCCGAACGCTCGGTTCTAACCGGGTGAATTACTGGACCGGCCAGGAAACGCGTGAGTTCGAACGGGAATTCGCGGCGTGGACCGGTACGGAGCATGCGGTTGCATTGGCCAACGGGACGCTCGCCCTCGATGTCGCGCTGCGCGGCCTCGATATCGGGCCGGGCGACGATGTCATCGTCACACCGCGCACCTTCATCGCGTCCGTATCCTGCGTCCTGAATGCGGGCGCCAGACCGGTCTTTGCCGATGTCGATCCCGACTGCGGCAACATTACCGCCGATACGATTCGGGCCGTCGCGACACCGGCCACCAAGGCAATTCTCCCGGTGCATCTCGCAGGATGGCCTGCCCCGATGCCCGCGATCAACGCCTTGGCGGACGAATTGGGGGCGGTAGTCATCGAGGACTGCGCACAGGCGCATGGGGCGGCAATCGGCAACAGGCGGGTAGGATCATGGGGCCATGTCGCGGCATGGTCGTTCTGTCAGGACAAGATCATGACCACTGGCGGTGAAGGCGGGATGGTCACCACCAGCGGCGAGGCCCTGTGGCGGCGGATGTGGGCGTTCAAGGATCATGGCAAGAGTTGGGAAGCGGTGTACGAACGCGAACATCCCCCCGGCTACCGATGGCTGCACGAATCGATCGGTACTAACTGGCGGATGCTGGAGATGCAGGCAGTAATCGGCCGGATCCAGCTTACCCGCATGGACCACTGGACGGCCGCGCGCGCTCGCAATGCGGCGCGTATTCGCGAAACTCTCGCGCAATTCCCCGATGCGCTGCGGGTTCCTGTACCCCCGGCGGACGTGGTGCATGCCTATTACCGGCTCTATGCCTATGTCCGGGCAGACGGCTTGAAATCTGGCTGGTCGCGGGACCGCATCGTTAGCGAAGTGCAGGAGCGTAGAATTCCACTGGGCCAGGGAAGTTGTTCCGAGGTCTATCTCGAAAAGGCGTTCGACGGACTGGACGTCAGGCCGAACAAAAGACTGCCCATTGCCCGCGACTTAGGCGAAACAAGCCTTGCATTCCTGACCCATCCAACACTGACCGACGACGATCTGGACCAGATGTGTGCAGTAATGGGCGATGTGATGGCCCTGGCCGCCAGGTAACGCCTTGCAACGGACTGATCAGCTAGACCGCGGTGTGATCGGCCGCGCGGGGTTTCCCACATAGGTCGCACCGTCGGGAACATCGCCGAGCACCACTGCGCCCATGCCGATGACCGCGCCCTTGCCGATTTGCAGTTTCCTGCCGGGCGTTCCCTGACGGATCAGCGCTCCGGCCCCGATATAGGCCCCGTCGCCGACCTCCACATTGCCGTTGCAACATACCGAAGGGGCAAACGTCACGAAATCCCCGATGGCGCAATCATGTTCGACGTAAGAATAGATGTTGGCGTGGAAATGCGCGCCGATCCGGATGTTGCTCGTGAAAGTTACGAAAGGTGAAATGATCGCTCCTTCGCCGACCACGACATCGTCCATTTCGACAATGGGCGCACCGCGGACGGTCAGAAAGCGTATACCGGCTTCGGCACATTTAAAAGCCAGCGCCTTGCGCAGCGCACCATCGGCGACGGCGAGTGCGATGCCTTTGTCGCCCGCATCCCGTTCCCGGAATTCGCCAAGGGTCATCACCGCGTGCCCGTTACAATGGTCGGCGGAAAAACCGTCATCCACAAAGACGCATTCGGCAGCCGGATACATGGCCCGCAAGAGCGGCATTATGCCCCGACCCGCGCCGCCGGCACCGTAAATCGCATAGAGAGGCTGCGTCATGCGCCGTTATCCCTGCCGACGGCGGTCCGGTCCGAACCATTGGAACCTTCGAACCGGCTCATCGTCGCCCGGCCTTGCGCCGAAATGCCGTCGCGTCGGAGGACCTTGAGTACGGTCATCCCGAGGATTTTCAGGTCGAGCGCGAGTGATCGGTTGCGCACGTACCAGATGTCATGGGCGAATTTCTCTTCCCAGTTCAACGCGTTGCGCCCGTTGACCTGTGCCCATCCGGTGATCCCCGGCCGGACGTCATGGCGCGCGGCCTGTTCCTGGCTGTAGAGCGGCAGATATTCCACCAGCAGAGGACGCGGTCCAACCAGGCTCATGTCGCCGCGCAGGACGTTGAACAAACTCGGCAATTCGTCGATCGAAGTCGATCGGAGGAACTTACCCAGCGACGTCAGCCGCTGCTCATCCGGCAGCACCTCTCCAGCGCGAGTGGTGGTTCCGGTCATGCTGCGGAATTTGAATAATGCAAAACATTCACCATTCCTGCCGGGTCGCTGCTGCACGAACACGACCGGCCTGCCCATGCATAGCGCGATCAAGGCCGCTGCGACGAGCATGACCGGAAAAACCAGAACCAGTGCCACCGCCGCGCAGCCGAAATCTGCCGTACGCTTCACCAGTTCAGGCAAAATGCCCATTTCAGGATCCTCCGGTCAATTCTATCGCCGCGATCGTGGCTTCCAGATCATCAATACCCGAACTGCCGGTTGCGGACACTGCGATCCGCTGCGCGCGGCAACCCCTTGGCACGGAAAAAGTCATTGCGAGCGTGTCGGGGTTATTGCGCGGCGTTACCTGAACCGAAGTGCGTTCTGCCCAGTTGCCTCCGGACTGGCACGCCACCGTCCAGCCAATCGAACTACCTTCCGGAATCCGGCGGCTGGACGCTTGGACGATGAGCCGGTAATTGCCCGGTGACAGAAACAGCAACTTGGTGGCGACGACATCGCTTTCTGCCGATGTCGCGAATATTTCCATCGCAGTTCCGGAACCTTGAGCGCTGACCAGCGCTGCCCCGATCGACGCGCCGCCGAACATGCGCCAGGCGTAAGCCCCATTGCCCTCATCAACCAGCGACGGCGTGAGCGACGGCGAAACGCTGACCTTCGGGTCGACCGATGCGGTCCGCCTGAGCAATGCCCGCGCCAATTCCATATCGTCTGTAGCAACGAGGCGTTCGGTCAATTGAAGCTTGAGCGCCCGGTAAATATCGTTGTTCGGATAGTTTTCGGCAGTGGATATCAACAATCCGGCGTTACGCGGGCTGGGTGTCTCCGAAATCAGATAATGAAGAAAACCCGGCAACCATTCGGGCTCGTTCTCGAAGAAATAAGCGAAGGACCGGCGCATCTCCGTATTCGCTAAGGCATTGCCCAGGACGGGGTACAGCAGTTGGCGTGATGCCCGGCTGGTACGCATCGCGGTATCGAAATGTTTTAGCGCCTGCCGCTCCTCGCCGCGCTCCGCAACTTTGAGCGCCTTGAACAGCTGCGCGAGCTCATCGCGGCGAGAATAGCGAATCGCGAGGTCCACGAACTGCTCCGCCTCGGGCGAATCGGCTGGCTCGGTATAGGCCAGCAACCGCAAGGCGGCGGGATTCACGGGACTTTTCCGTAACGACGCCCGCGCCACGGCGGCGGCATTTTCTCGGACCGCATCATCCTGCGGATTTTCCAGCAATTTGACCTGCGCGAGAGTTACCGAGGCAACTGGGTCCTGTGGGTCGCGGATCAGGATGGTGGCAGGGCTGCGCGCGCGAAGCACCGATTGCATCGCATGATCGGCGGCGAAAAAGGCCGGGACCAGCGCGACCGCCATGAAGATTGCCAGCCGCTTGTATGGGAGCGGCTGGCTCTTTGGCCGGTCCTTGGTTCGGGCCATGTTCGGTTAGCCCTTGGCCGAAGCTGTGCCGGCCGTATCGCCATACCCGTAGCCATAGCCGTAGCCATAGCCATAGCCCGCCTGGCGATGGGGCAATTTGGTCAGGACAAGACCGAAGAACTTTGCATGGACGCCGCGCAGTCGGTCGAGCGCGGAACGGATCCCGCGCACCGCGACCCCGCCGGCCTCGGCCACGAAAATGCTGCCATCGACCGCCGACGCGAGAAGCGGCGCATCGGCCAACCCGAGAATTGGCGGCGAATCGACGATCACCATGTCGTATTTTTCCAGCGCCTCGCGGACGATGTTCGCCATCGCCGTGCTGCTGAGCAGCTCCGACGCGCTCGGCGGCATCGGACCCGCCGGAACATGATCGAGCCCTTCGGTACCTGTACCGCGCAAGGTGCTCGCCAGATCCGCATTCCCGGAAAGGATGTTCGACAGGCCCTTGGCGTTCGAGCTTCCGAAGAAACCGTTTATCGAGGGCGAGCGCATATCGGCATCGATCAGCAACACGCGCTGCCCGGTGCGGGCAATGATGGTCGCCAGCGCGACGCTGGTGATGCTCTTGCCTTCGGCCGGACGCGTGCTGGTGACCATGACCGATCGCGGCAAGCCCTGCGGCGTGGCGAAAGCCAGGTTCGAACGAATGGACAGGTAGGCTTCCGACAGTTCCGATTTGACGTCCGCCAGGCTGGCGATCGGGTCCAGTTCGTCCAGATCGGGAACGCTGCCAAGGAAGGGTATGTTGAGTTCGCGGCGAACCTGCGCCGGATCCCTAAGCCCTTCGTCGGCCTGTTCCATCAGGAACACCGCGATACCCGCCACCGCCCCGCCGATCAGCAAGGCGAGCGCCATGTTCAGGATCAGGTTGGGCGAGGACGGGCTTTCGGGCACTTCGGCCGAATCGACGATCGAGATATTGTTGGCTTCGACGCCGGCGACCCCGATTTCCTTATAGCGCTGCAGCAAGGCATCGTAGAGCTGGCGGTTGGTATCGGCTTCGCGCAGGAAGATATTGTACTGGATGGAATCGCGCTGTTGCCCATCGAAGTCGCGCTTGAGCTGGTTGACGCGCCGGAGAAGTTCCTGTTCGCGCTGGATTGCTTCGCGGGCCTGCGATGTCCGCGTGTTGCCGATCCGGGCAACTTCACGCGCGATGGAGGCATCGAGAGCATCGATTTCCTGCCTCAGCGCACGCGCGGCAGGATATTCGGGTTCGAACTTGACCAGCAGATTCGCATATTGACCGGCCAGTTCTTCGCGCCGCTGGCGCAGCCCGGAAATTGCGGGGCTGCTGGTCGCTTCGGCCGTGGAGGCCGCGCCACCCATCCGGCTTTCGGCCGCAATCCGGTCCGCAGTGGCCCGGCTCAGTTCGGCGTTGAGGGCGGACAGGTTGAATTGCGTGATCGTCTGTTCGCTTTGGGTCCGTCCTTCGGCATCGACCTGACTTGAAAGCGAGATGATGTCGTTGCGCGAGGCATAATCGACCAGCTCCCGATCCGATACTTCGACCTTGGTCCGCAGATCGTCCAGCTGCCGTTCGAGAAACTCGCGCGCCTCATTGGTCGAGGCGAAACGGCGGGCGATGCTCAATTCGACGAATTGCTGTGCCCAGTCGTTGCTGATGGTGGCCGACAATTGCGGATCGGCCGAACTGTAGTGGATATCCACCAGGGCAGACCCGCGCAGGGGTTCGATGGATACATGGCCGAGAAGGATATCGACCGCCCGTTCGAAGCGCCGTTTGCGAGTTTCGGTGGTCACGCGCTCGGTCAACTGGGCTTCGTCGGCCGGGATTTCCACCCCGTGGGCGGAAAAGAATTCCGGATTGTCGGCCAGCCTGAGATGACGGGCAACGCGCTCCCCGAGCGAACGCGCTTCAAGCAATGCGTATTGCGTCTGGTAGAATTCAAGGTCACCACGGGCATCGCCGGATTCAACACCTTCCACATTCGTGACATTCTGGCGCTGGCGCGAAATCTCGATTCGTGTGTCGGCGGTAAAGATCGGCGTCATCAGCAATGTAGCGATCAGGCCAAAGGCAAGCGCCGCCACGAGTATGGCAATGACCACCCATTTGCGGCGCAGGACGACATCCCACCATTGCAGCAGGATCGGCGGGTTGTCGTCAGAGCGGATCAACTGATCGCTCTGATCGGCTTCGCGGGCTGAAGTGTTGTCGATGGTGTTCGAAGAGAGCATCTAAAATCCGTAGGTTTGCGGCATCCCGCGCTTAGTTTTGAAGCCAGACCACCAGCGGGGTAGTGAGAGCGGGAAGGATTGCGAGGCCATCGCGGAACATCTTGCGCGCGGTCGAATCGCCGACAACCACGATATCGTCGGCATAGATCGGCGGGTCGTCGTATCGTCCGCGGCTGATTGCCGCGAGATTGTAGAGGGCCGCATATTTCCGGCCCTCGGCTTCGCGGAACACGACTACATCGCCGAGGTCGGCGAATTCCGTTCCGCCGCGGGCCCGGGCAACCGCCTGAAGCAAGGTGGTGCCGTTGGCGGCCGGGAAACGCCCCGCTTCCTGAACTTCGCCGGTGACGGTGAAGAATTTGCTCAAGGTTTCCTTAAGATTGACTGAAACCTGCGGATCCCGGATATAGGACGCCTGCAGACGCAAGCGGATCATCGCTTCGACTTCTTCCGGCGAATGGCCGCCGGCATCGATGACACCCGCAATCGGGAAGGAGATTCGGCCGGCGGAGTCGACCTGCAACTCGCGTTCCTCCATTCCTTCGATGCCGAATACGTCGACCGTCAGCCGATCGAGCGGACCGATCACATATCCGCGGTTCGCCAGCTGTGCCGCGTCATCGGGCACGGGCAAGCCACCTTCCATGACTGTAAGATTAGGGGCGCCGCCAATTTCCTTGTTGCCTGCACAGGCACTCAGCAGAATGGCTGAAAACAACACGAGGTATTTCAAGGTTCTTCCTTCGTCGGCCAGTACGGACAAGACATCAACTAAGCGCGGTAGCGCTAGCGGGTTTTTGGTTCGGCTCCAAGCCTTTCCGGAACCATCCAGATTATTCCGACCACCAGTAAACAAGCCAGCGACGGAACCCGGAGGGGGTAATCCGCGATACTGCCCAGAACCAGCGTCAGCACGATGATCGATCCCGCTCTAGCGAGTTGAACCCGGGAATTATCCGCTTCGCCGCCGAACCAGGATTGCCATGCCCATTTGCCGGCGATGGCAAGCCCGGCGAGCGCAAGGACAATTGCTGGCAAGCCGCCTGTCATGAAAAGCTCGAGAAAATCATTATGCGCATGGTTGACGTAGCTCGGGCCGATAAGACTGTCGGGTTCGTCGATCTTGAACGCCTCTACAAAGGTGCCGAGACCGCTGCCGAACGGGAAGAATTCCAGCGCCGCGTCGATGGTCGGCCCCCAAATCGAAAACCTCAGGTCTTCCGACACGCCTTCTGAAAACAGCCGGTTGATTGCCGTCGCGCGCGACAACAGAAAGCTCGCCCCACCGACCGCGAGAAATGCCGCTAGCAGCAACAGTGGGCGGCGACCTGCCTTGTGCGCCTCCCGCCGCCGGTGCAATCCCTCCTGACGGCGATAGAAGAGAGCGCTTCCCGCAATCGCCAGAACGGACAGCAACAGGCCCGCCCGCGAACCGGTGGCGAGGATCATCGGCACGAGGGTAATCGCCACCGTGATCGCCAGCCAGCTGCGTAACTTCATCGAATTTTCCGTGTTTCCCGAACTGGCAAATAGCGTCAACAGCGGGAACATCACCGCAAGCAGCATGGCGGCATGATTGCGGTTGGCGAACAGACCGACTGCCATTCCATCGGTATGGATGCGGTAGAAATACAACCGGCTGTCGGGCGGGCCGATAATCTGCAGGAGCCCGAGCACGGCTGAAAATGTTCCGATTCCCAGCAGAACCGGCACCAGCCGCTGCAAATGGCGGGACCCGAGACGCGCGATCAGAAGCAGCGCAGCGAGCGGCGTGAACATCGTGAAAAACGCGTTCCACGTAGAATCCGGCGCGAGGCTGAGCGGCCGCCAGACGTCCCCCGTCCCGCTGAGTCTGTCGGTCTCGGCCAGCAATTCCCTGCCGGACAGGGATTGCCACAGACCCGGCGGCAGGGGCAGAAGATGGAGCAGGATCAGCGCCATGCTTCCCAGTAATATGCCGAAGACCATACGATAACGTAGAGTATCGGTCAGCGCCAGGCCGACCAGCGCGGCACCGCAAACCAGCACCGAAATCGGTCGAAGCACGATCAGCGACTGAATATCTCCGCGTGACCCGCCACCGATCAGAAAAACCAGGCCCAGAAACACCACCAGAGCCGCAAAGTGCCGCTCGGCAGGGTCATGAAGAAGTCTGTTGCTTTTCACGGTGTGGGCTTCGCTCGATATCGCTGGAAGGGGGCCTGATAGGGATATGCGGTGCCAACAGCAAGCGGCTGTGAACGTTGAAACTTCAGCGGTGCGCTCAAGTAGCCGTTGCCCGAGGGGTCGCGCCGCCCTAAGGCCCTGTCGCGATCATGCCGCCTGCCCTTGGAAAGCTGTTTCGGAACGATGGACACTACCCCGCTTCAAATAAAAATATGCGTGATCGGACTTGGCTATGTCGGATTGCCGTTGGCAATCGCGCTGGCGAAACGATTCGGCACAACGGGACTCGATGTCGACGCGGTCCGCATCGCCGAACTGGAACGGGGCCTGGACCGGACCCGGGAAATCACGCCCGAGCGGCTGGCGGCATCGAGCCTGAAGCTCACCGGCGATCCGAAGAATTGCCCTCCGGCCGATTTCTATATCGTCACCGTCCCGACGCCGATCGACAACAACAACCGGCCCGATCTCTCGATCGTGGAGGCCGCCTCGCGCACCGTTGGCAGCATGATCGAAAGGGCATCCGCCGCTGGCCGCACCCCGATCGTGATCTACGAAAGCACCGTTTATCCCGGAGTTACCGAGGATATCTGCGCGCCAATCCTGGAACAGGTTTCGGGCCTCGAATGCGGGACCGACTTTTTCCTTGCCTACAGTCCAGAACGCATCAATCCCGGCGACCGTGAACATACGATCGACAAGATCACCAAGGTCGTGTCCGGGCAGACCCCTGAAGTCCTCGAGGAAGTTGCCCAGCTTTACGGCGCGATCACCAGCGGCGGGGTGTTCCGCGCCGCATCGATCAAGGCTGCCGAAGCGGCCAAAGTCATCGAGAACGCACAGCGCGATATCAATATCGCCTTCATGAACGAGATTGCCCAGATTTTCGGGCGGATGGACCTTTCGGTCTGGGATGTGCTGGAAGCGGCACGGACCAAGTGGAATTTCCTGCCGTTCGGGCCGGGATTGGTGGGCGGGCACTGCATCGGCGTCGACCCCTATTACTTGTCCCACCGGGCGGAGGAGCTGGGCCATGACCCGAAGGTCATTCTTGCCGGGCGCGGGGTAAATGACAGCATGGCAGACTGGGTTGGCGAACGACTGCATGCAGCGCGCGGCGCAGCCAAGGGTACTGCCCTCGTCCTTGGGCTGACATTCAAGGAGGATGTCCCGGATCTGCGGAACAGCAAGGTGGCCGATCTGGTCGCAAGGCTGACCGGGCTCGGCCATGATGTCACCGTCCACGATCCGCATGCCGATGCGGCGGAAGCGCTGCAGGAATATGGCCTGACGCTGGACGAAACTGCGCTGGACCGCCAGTATGATCTGGTCTTGCTTGCAGTTCCCCACCGCGAGTATGTGGCGATGGGCGCGGCGCGGTTCCGCGGCCTCACCAATTCCGGCGGCACTCTGGCCGATCTCAAGGGCGCGCTGGGCGGCGCGGCCGACTGGACGCTTTAGGGAAACGCATGCGTAAGGTTTTCATCACCGGCACGGCCGGCTTCATCGGATTTCATCTGGCCCAGCTGCTGCTGGACGAAGGCTTTACCGTAGTCGGCTATGACGGCATGACCGATTATTACGATGTCCGGATCAAGGAGCGGCGGCACCAGATGCTGCTCCAGAACGAACGGTTTACCGCGCATGTCGGAATGCTGGAAGATTTCGGGCAGCTGCGCGAATTGATGCTGGCCGAACAGCCCGACGTAATCGTCCACCTCGCCGCCCAGGCCGGTGTGCGCTACAGCCTCGAAAACCCGCGCGCCTATATCGAGGCCAACATCATCGGCACCTTCAACGTGATGGAATGCGCCCGTGAACTGGCAGTCGATCATCTACTTATGGCGTCGACCAGTTCGGTCTATGGTGCCAATACCCTGATGCCGTTCCACGAATGCGAGAAATGCGACACCCAACTGACGCTGTATGCCGCAACCAAGAAAGCCAACGAATCGATGGGCCACAGCTATGCCCATCTGTGGAACCTGCCGACCACGATGTTCCGGTTCTTCACCGTCTATGGCCCATGGGGGCGGCCCGACATGGCGTTGTTCAAATTCACCAAGGGGATCCTCGAAGGTACACCGATCGACATCTACAACCACGGCGAGATGTTCCGCGATTTCACCTATGTCAAAGATCTCGTTCGCGGGATCGCATTTTTGATCGATGCGGTGCCGGTCAGGCTGGACTCCCCCGAGGACATCCCCGCATACGATAGCCTTTCCCCCGTGGCTCCGTTCCGGGTGGTGAACATCGGCAACAGCGACAAGGTGAAGCTGACTGACTTCATCGACGCGATCGAGGCCGAGTGCGGGCGCAAGGCCGTTCGCAATTACATGGACATGCAGCAGGGCGACGTGCGCGCGACATGGGCCGACGCGACACTGCTCAAGGAATTGACCGGATATGTCCCGCAAACCGGTGTCGCGGAAGGTATCCGCCACTTCGTGAATTGGTACCGCGATTATTACCAGGTCTGAGGCAGAGCGCGGCGGCGCCGTTCAGCTGGCGAGGCGCAACCGGTTCTCTCCGGGCGCTGCGGCGGAATCAGGCCAGATGCCGCGCGTGTCGTAGACGATCGCGCCGCGGCGTTCCTCGGGAGGAATAACCCGGAAGACGTCGTGATCGACCAGCGTTATCAGGATGCCGCAACCTTCCAGTGCCGTGTCGATATCGATCAGGGCCGCGCCGGTGCCGGTGAATTCGGGCGGAAGCTGCGCGGCGTAGGGCTCGACGATCCGGATCCGGTCGCCGAATTCGCGCGCGAGCGAGGCGGCGACGAAACGTGCGGGGCTTTCGCGAAAGTCGTCGATGTTGGCCTTGAACGCCAGCCCCAGACAAGCCACCGCAACGCCCGGGCTGGACGCGATCAGCTCCCTTGCCTGCGCGATGACATGGCGCATCTTCGCATCGTTCACTTCGCGGGCGGTGCGAATCAGCGGTGAATGATCTGGCGCGCCGTGCATGATGAAATAGGGATCGACCGCGATGCAATGTCCGCCCACGCCCGGCCCCGGCTGGAGGATATTGACCCGCGGATGCCGGTTGGCGAGCTTGATCACTTCCCACACATCCAGCCCCATGTGGTCGGCAATCATCGACAATTCGTTGGCAAAGGCGATGTTCACGTCGCGGTAAGCGTTTTCGACCAGCTTGGTCATTTCCGCCGAACGCGCGTCCGTGGTCAGGCACGCGCCGCGGACGAACCGCTTGTAGAACGCCAGCGCCTTGCGCGCGCAGCGCGGCGTGATCCCGCCGATCGACCGGTCGTTATGGGTCAGTTCCTCGAGAATTTTGCCCGGCAGAACGCGTTCGGGGCAATAGGCAATTGCAACATCAGGTGTCTCCGCGGTCCGCCCCGGCATCTTGAGGTCGGGGCGGAGCCCTGCGATCAGGTCGCGCATCGCCTCGGTCGTGCCGACCGGCGAAGTCGATTCAAGGATGATCGCGTCGCCCTTCTTGAGCACCCCGGCGACTTCGGTGGCTGCGGCCATAACGTGGGAGGTGTCCGGAGTATGCCGGCCGTCCTTTGCGAACGGCGTGGGAACGGCGATCACGAAGACGTCGGCTGGGACAATCCGGGTCGATGCGCGCAACATGCCCCGCTGGACCACGCCCTGCACCAATCCGTCGAGATCCACTTCCTCGATATGGATTTCGCCGCGGTTGATGGTGTCGACGACATGGTCCGACACATCGACCCCGGTGACCTGGCAATTCGCGCGCGCGATGATCGCAGCGGTCGGCAGACCGATATATCCGAGTCCGATAACACAGACTTCCGGCTTCTGGTCGCCGAGCATGGGGTAGCCTCCGCTGTATAAAGCCTGCTGCCTTACTAGGCGCCTGAGAGTTAACATTTAGGTAAGCGTAATCCGTAAAGCCGGTTGATCGGACGTTCGCAGCGCTTTATGCGCCTGAAATCCTGCCGCTTTGCCTCATGCAGGCTCGTTCCTGCCCTCAACGACAAGGAGTTATGACATGAAGATCGCGATGGTAGGTTCAGGCTATGTCGGCCTGGTATCGGGTGCCTGTTTTGCCGATTTCGGTCATGACGTGGTGTGTATCGACAAGGACCAGTCCAAGATCGACCGCCTGCATGACGGGGTGATGCCGATTTTCGAGCCGGGCCTTGCCGATCTGGTCGCCGCCAATGTGAAGGCGGGTCGGCTGTCCTTCACGACCAGCCTGACTGAGGGAATTGCCGGAGCGGCGGCGATTTTCATTGCGGTGGGTACTCCTTCGCGGCGCGGTGACGGCCATGCCGACCTGTCCTTCGTCTATGCTGTGGCCCAGGAGATTGGCGAAAGCCTGTCCAATGATGCGGTGGTGGTGACCAAGTCCACTGTGCCCGTTGGCACCGGCGACGAAGTCGAGCGGATCCTGCGCGGCAGCGGCACGAAGCACCGGTTTGCCGTGGTCTCCAACCCGGAATTCCTGCGCGAAGGGGCCGCGATTGGCGATTTCAAGCACCCCGACCGGATTGTGATCGGGACCGAGGAAGATTTCGGCCGCGAAATCATGCACGAGGTTTACCGGCCGCTGTTCCTCAACCAGTCCCCGATCCTGTTCACCAGCCGCCGCAGCGCCGAACTTATCAAATACGCCGGCAACGCGTTCCTCGCGACCAAGATCATGTTCATCAACGAAATGGCCGATCTGTGCGAGAAAGTCGGCGCGAATGTGCAGGATGTCAGCCGCGGAATTGGCAGCGACAAGCGCATCGGCCCCAAATTCCTCAACGCCGGACCAGGGTATGGCGGATCGTGCTTTCCCAAGGACACGCTGGCGCTGCTCAAGACGGCCGAGGATTACGAAAGCCCTGTCCGGATCGTCGAAGCCGTGGTGAAGGCCAACGATCACCGCAAACGCGCCATGGGCCGCAAAGTCATCGAGGCGATTGGCGGCCTTGATGCGGCGCGCGGGAAACGGGTCGCGTTACTGGGGTTGACCTTCAAGCCCAACACCGACGACATGCGCGACAGCCCGGCGATCGCGATCGCCCAGGCGTTGCAGGACGTCGGCGTCGAAGTGACCGCCTACGATCCGGAGGGTATGGATCTGGCAGCGCCCCTGATGCCCGGAGTGGTGATGAAATCGGACGCCTACGCCGCGATCGAAGGGGCCGATGCGATTGCCATCGTCACCGAATGGGACGCGTTCCGCGCGCTCGATTTCGCCCGCGTCAAATTGCTGGCGAAGGCGCCGGTGCTGGTCGATCTGCGCAACATCTACCAGCCTGCCGATTTGCGCAGTGCCGGTTTCGAATATGTGAGTGTCGGCCGGGCCTAGGCGCTTGCCAGCAGTTCCGTAATGCGCGCGGCAGCCTTCCCGTCGCCAAACGGATTATGCGCCTGCGCCATGGCTGCATAGGCCTTGGGGTCGTCGAGCAGCCGCACCGTTTCCGCAACAATCGTATCGGGATCAGTGCCGACCAGCCGCGCCGTACCCGCTTCGATCCCCTCCGGGCGTTCGGTGGTTTCGCGCATCACCAGCACGGGCTTGCCCAGCGAGGGCGCTTCCTCCTGCACTCCGCCGCTGTCGGTCAGCATCAAGGTGCAGATATCCAGCAACCGGGCAAAATGGGGGTAATCGAGCGGCTCGATCAGTGCGACGTTCTCGAGGCCCGCGAGTCTTTCGTTCATGATTTCGCGGACATTGGGGTTGAGGTGGACGGGGAAGATCATCGCGACATCATCCCGCATAGCCAGGCGCAGGATGGCTTCGGCGATCCCTTCCATCCCGCCGCCGAAATTCTCCCGCCGGTGGCTAGTCACACCGATGATCCGCTTGCCCGCAAAGCGCGCTTCGAGCGGGGCGAGGTCGCGGGCGAGTTGCGGCTCCGTAGCGATACGGCCGGTGATCCATTGCAGGGCGTCGATCACCGTGTTGCCGGTGACATGGACGCTTGCGGGATCGGCATTTTCCCGCCTCAGGGCCGCAGCGGCGGTTTGGGTCGGCGCGAAATGCAGCGCGGCGATGGTGCCGATAATCTTGCGGTTGACCTCCTCCGGCCAGGGATGGTGGATGTTCCCGCTGCGCAGTCCCGCTTCCAGGTGGGCGACGGGGATCTTGCGGTAATAGGCCGCCAGCGCGCCCGCCATGGCGGTAGCGGTATCGCCCTGCACCACCACCCGGTCGGGGCGTTCCTGGTCGAGCACCCGTCCGATTCCGGTCAGCAAATTGGCCGTGAGCGCATCCAGCGTCTGGTCGGGTTGCATCAGGTCGAGATCGTGGTGCGTCACGATGCCCGTGATCTCCAGCACCTGGTCGAGCATTCCGCGGTGCTGGCCGGAAACGCAGATCCGCGCGGCGAACCGGTCATCGCGGTCGAGCGCGTGGATCAGCGGAAACATCTTGATCGCTTCCGGCCTGGTGCCGAAAATTGTCAGGATCTTTTGCACGGAGTTCATGCCGCAGCCCCTAGCGGCGATTGGTTAAATTTGCCTGCTGGCACCTGCTGACGGGCGCTTACTCGCCGGGAGGGTCCTGTGTCGGCTCTACAGCGGGCAGGCTCTCTTCCTCGCCCGGTACGGCTCCTTCACTCTCCCGCGCAAGCTTGTCCATATAGGCTTTCTCGAGCACTTCGACGCGGGCCTGCGTTTCCGCCGCTTCCTCGTCGATCGTGGACAGGCGTTCCGCACGTGCGGCAGCGATCAGCTGGGCAAAGCGGATGCCCGAAGCTTCGTCTTTTTCACCGTAAGCCGCCTTGATCATTTGCTGGGTGCAGCCGGTAAAGCCGCCCGCGCCGGTGGGCGAGCAGGAGAACGCGCCGAACGCGCCGACCATTTCGAAACTTTCGGCGCGCTCGGCCCAGGCGGTGTTGGCCGGATCGTCGCTGGTCCGCAGGTTCTCGGGAATGCGGAAACGCTCGTTTTCATTCTTGCGCGCGCAGACCGTGATGACTTCCTCGGTGGATACGGGACATGCGTCATCGCCATAGACGATTACCATGTTGACCTGGTCGCCCGCTGCGTCCTGCGCAGCGGCGGGGGACGCGGCGAAACCCGCGATCAGGGCGGGGGCAGCAAGCAATGCGGCGGCGAAAATGCGTTTCATGGTCTTGGCTTTCTATTGTTCAAGCTGGTTCTCTGGCCAGTTTCCAATGTATCAGGTGTCAGACTAGCGCCAAAGGCGCTGAACATTAACTGAAGCGCGCAGGGGACCGAAAATGTTCCCCGGACGCCGCGGGCCACGTCAGATCCGTTCCGCCAGTTTGATCGCCACCCGGCAGCCGGCCCGGATCACACCCGACAGCAGCAGGTAGGCGGGTGCTTTTTCTGCGCCCGACGCCAGCGCCATGTCGCGGTGTTCGCGTTCGTCGGCGCGGAATTCCTCGATCATGCCGGCCAGTTCCGGATCGCAGCCTTCCGCTTCCAGCTGATCGAGCTGGTTGGAATAATGCCGGTCGATCTCCGTCTCCACCGCCGCCGTGCAGGCCATGGCCGCTTCAGGCCCGATCAGCGCGGTGGCCGCACCGAGTGCGTAGCCAGCGGTAGACCAGAACGGCTGCAGCATTGTCGGGCGGACCCCGCGCCGCGCCATCAGCGCGTCGAACATTTCGCGGTGGCGGGCTTCCTCCCGGGCCATCGCGGTGATTTCCGCCGAATGCGGCCCGCGGTCGCCCATTACCGCCAATTGCCCGGCGTAGATGCGCGTCGCGCCGTATTCGCCGGCCTGATCGACCCGGATCATCCGGTCGGTGTCGATCGCACGGGGGTCCTTCATGCAGCGTTCCTTCGCGACAGCAGCGCCAGTATAGCACATCCCGCTGCGCCCGAGATGATGAAATTCCAGCCGGCGAGGGAAATTCCAAACAGGCTCCACGGGGCCACGTCGCAGCGAACCAGCGGCGCATTCATGATGTTATCCAGCGCATTGCCGCCGCTCGCAACATGGCTCGCGCAGCCGGTGATGCCTTCCCACCAGCCGTATTCGACCCCGGCGTGGAAGCCGCCGATCGCGCCCGACGCCAGGATTGCGAGGGCCGCCAGTGCGATGGCCCCGCGCCGCAGACCCGCCAGCCGGACCGGAGCAAAGGCCGCCACCAGCGCCAGCACCAGGGCGGCGAAATGGGGATAGCGCTGCCACCAGCACATTTCGCACGGGAAAAGTCCGAAGGCGTATTGCGAGATATAGGCGCCGCCCAGCAGCAGCGCGGGTACGGCAATGGCGAGCCGCTGTGCGAGCAGCGTCGCGGGATCGACTGGTTTCATCGCGCGCGTGAAATCCGGCTTGCTGATCGCGCTCAATTCACTTCAGCGCCACGGACGCGGTTGTGCTCCGGCGCAGGGTCTGGATCGCATAATACATCTGGAAATCCTCCACGCCCTGTTCTTTCAATTCCGCCGCAGTGCGCTGGAACCGGGGATCATCGCGCCGGTCAGTTTCGAGTGCATCGTCCTCCAGCGCCAGTTCGTTTACCAGATGGCCGCGCAGATCGGATTCGCGGAGCTGGATCCGGGCGCGCTTTTCCAGATCGGGATCGGACAGCTGCGGCACTGCGATATCGGGCTTGATGCCGCCTTCCTGCACCGAATGACCCGCCGGGGTGTAATAGCGCGCGGTAGTCAGCTTGAGTGCGCTGGTGTTCGACACCGGGAGCAGCGTCTGCACACTGCCCTTGCCGAAACTGCGCTGGCCCATGATCAGCGCGCGGCGGTGATCCTGCAGCGCACCGGCCACAATCTCGGACGCGGAGGCAGAGCCTGCGTCGATCAGCACGATCATCGGGACGTTCTCGGCGATCTGGCCGCGGAACATGCTTTCGGAATCGTAGAGGATCGTTTCGCCCCGTGCCCGGCCGCGCTGCGACACGATCCGGCCGCGGTCGAGAAACAGGTCGCTCAGCGCCACCGCTTCATCGAGCGAGCCGCCCGGGTTGGACCGCAGATCGAGGATCAGCCCGCCGAGCCGTCCAGCCGATTGCTTGCGCAAGGCTTCGTAAGCGGCGAACACATCCGCGCCGACGTCGCGGGAGAATTCATTGACCGTGATCACGCCGAGATTGCCGGCTTCCAGCTTGTAGGTGACCGGTTCCAGTTCGATCACACCGCGGGTTACCGACACGTCGAACGGCTCTTCGCGCCCGGTGCGGAAAATGGTCAGGTCGATGCTGGTGCCCGAAGGTCCGCGCATCTGGTTGACCGCGTCGTTCAGATCGCCGCCATAAATCAGTTTCCCGTTCAGGTGTGTGATGTAATCGCCCGCCTTGATCCCCGCCTTTTCGGCCGGGCTGCCGCGGAACGGCGAGATGACCTTGACCGCCCCTTCTTCCATGATGACCGACAGGCCGAGCCCCGAATAATTGCCGTCGATCATCGTCTCGAGCCGCTCGAGGTCGGCCCCGTCGAGGTAAGCCGAATGCGGATCGAGCGACGCCAGCATCCCGTCGATCGCGCCGCGAATGAGCTTTTCGTCATCGACCGGTTCGACATAGCTCGCCTGGATCCGCTGGTAGACGGCGAAAAGCTTGCCGAACTCGGGACCGGCGCGGCCATCGACCTGCGCGAGGCCCGCGGTGGTGGCCGGGATCAGGGCAACCGCCGTAACCAGCGCGGCGGAGCGAAGTATCGAGCGGGACCTGGCGGCGAGTTTCATAAAGGATTCGGCCTTTCGTAGAGCCGCATACTATCGCGCGTTGCGGCTTAACGCCAGATGAGGATTGCCTCGCCGGGGAACAAGGGCCTGTGCGGCCCGATGTCAGCGCAGATATTCGAGCGGGTTGACCGGCGTGCCTTGCCGCCGCAATTCGAGCGAGACCACCGGCCTTGCGCCGCCCGCCACACCCAGCGGACTGCCGCCGACCAGCACATCGCCAACCTCCACATCGGTTCGCGCAAGGCCCGTCACCAGGCTGGTCCAGCCGCCGCCATGGTCGATGATCACGATGCGGTCATAGCCGCGGTAGGGACCGGCGAACACGGCCCGCCCGGCGGCAGGGGCGACCACCTGCGCACCCGTGCGGGCGGCCAGGGCGATGCCGTTGCTGGAAACGCCCGCTTCCGACCGGGCCCCGAACCCGGTCACCGTCCGGCCGTTTACGGGCAGCTGATATCGGCCCGGAGTGGCAGAAGTTGCGATCGCGGCGGGGACCCGGCTTGACGGGCTTACGCGGGCATCGCCCGGCTTGCCGGGCCGCATAACCGGGCCGGGCAGCGCGGCAAGTTCCTGGCGCAAAGTGGCTTCTGCATCAAGTTGGCCAACCAGCGCGTCCAGATCGCGGGCTTCCTCCGCCAGGGCCAGCGCGCGTTCGCTCTCGCGGGCGGCATCCCCGCGGGCGCTTTGCGAGGCGAGCCGCTGGCGCGCTTCCAGTGCCGCCAGATTCCTCCGCCGCTGCACCAGTTCCGCTTCGCTGCTGCGCAGCCCGGCAGCGGCCTGACGGGCGGCAGTCTCCAGCTGGCGGCTGCGGTCTATCTCCGCGCGCAGACCGGCCGTACGGCTTTGCACCTGCGGTATGGTCGTTTCAAACATGGCGCGCAGATACACCGTTTCGCGCAGGGATCCGGGCCGCAAGGCGGACAGGGCCACCGGACGACGTGCCATCTTCTGCAAGGCCGCCGTCAGGCGGACCAGCGGTTCACGCCGCTGCGCCAGGCGCCGGTCGAGCCGGGCGCGCTGGCCGGCGATCAGGGCGATGCGCGCGTCGGCTACGGCAATGCCTGCTTCCGCCTGCTGGATGCGGGCCGCCAGTGCGGCGGCTTCCCGCGCGGTTCTTTCAGCCTGCTCGGTGGCGGAGGCGGCCTCCGCTTCGAGCCGCTGGCCGCGCGCTTCGGCTTGCGCTGCCTGGGTCAGCGCGCGTTGCAAGGCGGTTTGTGTTTCTTCCACGCTGGTGAAGGTCTGGCTGGTCTGGGCGAGGCCGGAAAACCCGGCCACAAAGGCCAATCCCGGCACGATCAAGGCGGCGGCCATAGCCAGCGGCCTCAGCGCGGGGGATCTGCTGCGTGACATCGTGACGTCAGTGTGCCCCATAATCAGGAGCGATGATAGGGATGGCCGGATAAAATCGTGGTCGCCCGGTACAGCTGTTCCAGCAGCATCGCGCGGGCCAGCAGATGCGGCCAGGTTGCCTTGCCGAAGGCCAGCAGAAGATCGGCCTCATCCCGTTCCCGGTCGGAGTGGCCATCGGCTGCGCCGAGCACGAAGCGCGCTTCGCGAACGCCGCTGTCGCGCCATTCGCCAAGGATTGCGGCAAATTCCTCGGAGGTCAGGTTGCGTCCGCGTTCATCCAGCAGGACGGTCCGGCAGGGCGTCTGGGGATCGGGGACCTTGCCGCCCGTTTCGGGCAATTCGGTCAGCGCAAACGGCCAGCCGAGCCGCTTTTCATAGCGAGCAACCAGATCCGCCTCGGGCGACCGGGCGATCTTGCCGCGCGCAA
Organism: Allopontixanthobacter sp.; assembly: GCF_034376665.1. Taxonomy (NCBI): domain Bacteria; kingdom Pseudomonadati; phylum Pseudomonadota; class Alphaproteobacteria; order Sphingomonadales; family Erythrobacteraceae; genus Allopontixanthobacter; species Allopontixanthobacter sp. The sequence continues at coordinate 36,004 of NZ_JAXMJI010000060.1, forward strand.
TAACCCTTAGCAACACGGCGGATTATCGGCGGAATGTGCGCGTGATCACGCGGTCCCGGACGTCAGCCCCGAAACCGGAGGCGCATCGCCAAAGGCCCACATCCGTTCCAGGTTGTAAAAGCTGCGGACTTCGGGCCGGAACAAATGCACCACGACGTCACCGGCGTCGATCAGCACCCAATCGGCGGCAGGCAGGCCTTCCAGGCGCACGGGTCCGTGGCCGGCCTTCTTGACCGTTTCGCCCAGTTTCTGGGCCATCGAGGCGACTTGCCGCGTGGAGCGGCCCGACGCGATCACCATGAAATCGGCCATCGACGATTTTCCGGCCAGCGGAATCGAGACAACGTCCTGCGCCTGGTCTTCGTCCAGCTGGTCCATGATCAGGGCGTGGAGTGAACCGGGAACCGGGGGTGCAGCGTCTTCGCCCAGTCCATCGGACACGGACATGGAGCTCGCAGATGGCGAACCTGCGGAGTGGGAACCTGCGGAATGGCCATTATCGGCCGAGGGTGTGTGCGCCTGGGTCATAGGCGTAATCATTTCTCCTGTGCGTGTTTGCAGGCCTGCGTCCGGGCACCGTTCACGGCGCTTCGGCCTTGTCCTGCAACACTATGGGGCCCGTTTCTATGGGGTGGTGGGTAATCTGGTCGCGCGGTGGAATCGGCGACAGGCGCGATGCCCATTCAGGTTCGGAGCGGCGGATTGCCGTCGCCGAGCGAGAATCGGGATCGAAACGCAATGTCACCAGTGCCGGTGCGCTCCATTCGCCCCTTTGTCTGAATCTGGCGGCGGACATACGAAAACGTCCGAGCCAGGCCATCGCGGGGCTTGCGACAGCACTCCCTTCATAGCCCGGCCGCGCGATTACCGCAATCGGCATCATTTTCGCTATACCGCGCCAATCCTTCCACCGGTGGAACTGCGCCAGATTGTCCGAGCCCATCAGCCAGACGAATTCCGCCTTCGGATACCGGCGGCGCAGCGCCCGAAGGGTATCCACCGTGTAACGCGTATTCAATTCCCGCTCGATTGCGGTCACCTTGATCGGTGCGCGGCGCGCCTGCGCGATCGCGGATTTCACCCGGGCCGCGAGCGGTGCCATGCCCTGTGTCGGCTTTAGCGGATTGCCTGGCGAGACGAGCCACCAGACCTCGTCCAGACCGAGCGCCGTCAGGGCCGACAGACTGATCCGGCGGTGTCCGCCATGCGCGGGATTGAAGCTGCCCCCCAGCAAGCCGATGCGAATCGTCAAGGCGGGCAATTCATCTGGCTGCGCTGCGTCATCGGGACGGCTCTTTCCCGGCCATGGCCTTGCGGCGGTATTCGCCCTGCCGGTCCAGCATCCAGCCGGGATATTCCGGCGTGGGCGCACAATGTTCGTCCAGCATCCGCATCTCTTCGGCGGTCAGATCGATGTCCACCGAACCGAGATTGTCCGCAAGCTGGTCCGGTCGCCGTGCCCCGATGATCACGCTCGTGACCGCCGGTTTTGCCAGCAGCCAGGCCAGCGCTACCTGCGGCACGCTTGCGCCCTTTGCCTCCGCAATCCGGCGCATCGCCTCGACCGCATCATAGGCCCGGTCCTTGTCAACCGGCGGGAAATCGAAGTCGGCGCGGCGGCCTTCCCCTTCCGAATCGCGAGTGAACTTCCCGCTCAGGAAGCCACCGGCGAGCGGGCTCCAGACCATCAGACCCAGCCCTTCGCTGTTCAGCATCGGAATGATTTCCCGCTCCAGATCGCGCCCGGCCAGCGAATAATAGGCTTGCAGCGAGGCGAATTTCTCCAGTCCGCGATGTTCCGAAATCCCGAGCGCTTTGGCGATCTGCCACGCCGCCCAATTGGACACGCCGATGTACCGCGCGCGCCCGGACCTGACGATATCGTCGAGCGCACGAAGCGTTTCTTCCATCGGCGTAGCGGGATCCCAGCCATGGATCTGGTACAGGTCGACATGGTCCAACTGCAGCCGCTCCAGGCTGGCGTCGATCTCGTTCATCAGGTGATACCGGGATGTTCCGCTGTCGTTGACCCCCTTGCCCATCGCCCCCATCGCCTTGGTCGCGATGATCACATCCTTGCGCGCGATGCCCAGATCCCTGAGCGCCTGTCCGGTGATCCGCTCGGACAAGCCGCCGGAATAGACATTGGCGGTATCGATGAAGTTGATTCCGGCGTCCACCGCGGCCTTGATCAGTTCGTTCGACCCCGCCGGATCGAGGCCGCCGATCGTCTTCCACATCCCCTCGCCTTCGCCGAAGGTCATTGCGCCGAGACACAGTTCCGATACGAACAGGCCGGTATTTCCAAGACGATTGTAGCGCATGATGCTGGATTTCCCTGAATTTACATTGCCAAGGGCGCGTTACGGGCGGACCTGCCCGCTGCCGCGCACGAGCCACTTATAGGTAGTCAGGCCTTCCAGCGCGACCGGCCCGCGTGCGTGGAGTCGGCCCGTGGCGATGCCGATTTCCGCCCCCAGCCCGAATTCCCAGCCATCGGCAAACTGCGAGGACGCATTGACCATGACGATCGCCGAATCGACCAGAGCAAGGAATTCTTCGGCCACCGTAGCATCTTCCGTCACGATGACATCGGTATGGCCCGAACTGTGGGCGGCGATATGATTCACTGCGTCGCCGAGTCCGTCGACCACGGCAACCGAGAGAACGGCTTCGAGATATTCGGTGTCCCAATCCTCCGCAGAGGCCGCCTTGATCCGGGCATCCATCGAACGCGCCCGCGCATCGCCCCGCACCTCGCAGCCGCCGTCCAGAAGATCGCCCAGCAAAGCCGCCGATTCGGGAAATTGCGTGTCAAGCAGCAGGGTTTCCATCGCCCCGCAAATGCCGGTGCGCCGCAGTTTCGCATTATAGGCGATCTGGCGCGCCATCGCCGGATCGGCCGCATGATGGACATAGGTGTGGCAGATGCCGTCGAGATGGGCGAGGACCGGAACCCGTGCATCGGCCTGCACCCGCGCCACCAGTCCCTTGCCGCCGCGAGGAATGATCATGTCGATCAGTCCTGCCGCTGCCAGCATCGCGCCCACCGCGGCGCGGTCCTGCGTCGGGATCAGTTGTACTGCCTCGGCGGGAACCCCGCCTTCCACAAGGCCGCGGACCAGCGCGGCATGGATCGCGCGGTTAGAACGCACCGCCTCGCTGCCCCCGCGCAGCAGGACCGCGTTGCCCGCCCGGACGCACAGCGCAGCCGCGTCGGCGGTCACATTGGGACGGCTCTCGTAAATGATCCCGAGCAATCCGATCGGCACCCGGACACGTTCGAGCACCAAGCCATTGGGCCGCTCCGTCCGGTCGATTGTCTGTCCTACCGGGTCGGGCAGCGCCGCCACGGCTTCGACCGCGCTGGCAATGCCTTCGATCCGCGCGGCATCGAGGGTCAGCCGGTCGAGCAGGGCGCCGCTCAATCCGGCCTTCTGCGCGGCGTCCACATCCTGCGCGTTCGCGCCGAGTATCTCCGCCTCGGCATTGCGCAGGCTGGAGGCGGCGAGTTGAAGTGCGTGCGCCTTTTCAGGGCCGGACAGACGGGCCAGGCGGCTCTGCGCCGCGCGCCCAGCGCGGGCGAGGTCGCCGATGAGTTCAGTCGGTTCGCTGTGAGCGGTCCGGACTTCAGGGCGCGGGGCGGTGGTGGCTTCAGTACTGGTCATGACCGCAGGGTAGCAAATGCACCCGCAATTGTCAGGAGGTTCTCGAGAATCGGCCCGCCTAACGATCTCGCGGCCTGATTGTTCCGCCGATTCTTGCGATTCGCGCAATGATTCTTCAATTCGTCCCGCGATTACTTCGATTCGCCCCTTCCGGGGTTGGCCGGATTCGACCCCGCCCGATTCGCGTGTTAGCCCGCCGCTCACAAAAGAACACAGATATAAAATATGGACGTGGGGTCGCCTTGAACATCATTATATCCGCAGGTGGATGGCTTAGCCGCATTCGTACCTGGTTTCCCGACCGTGAATTCTTCATGCGGTCGCAGGGGCAGGTGCGTTTCATCAAGATTTCCTCGAAATTGCAGATGATCGCCGCAGGAACCGCGCTCGCGGCCCTGCTCGCGTGGACTGTGTCGATGGCCCTGATGGGCTGGGCGCAGTACCGGGCGCAGGCCGATATCTCTTCGTTGCTGCAACGCGAAGCCAAGGTGGCCAGATCGGAAGAACGCGTCACGGCTTACCGCAGCGATCTGGGCGCGGTTACCGACGACCTGACGAAACGCCAGGCCTTCATCGAAGCCATGGTTTCCAGCCTGCCCGCCGATACCAAGACCGCAAGGCCGGAAGGCGACACGGTGTCCGATTCTACCAGCGAGGCGGCGCAAACCGTTTCCAAGGTCAGCGCGCTGATCCCTGAAGCGGCCGCCCTCGCCCGGATCGAGGCACGGCAGCTTGCTTTCGTGGAGCGGCTGACGCGCTATGCCGATCTTCGTTCCGACCGGGCGGTCGCGGCAATCCGCAAGCTGGGCCTCGATCCCGGCGTGATGCTGCGGTCTGCCGAGCGGTCCGCAATGGGTGGTCCGCTCGAACTTCTGTCGACCGGGGCGGACGGTGATATCGACCCCCGTTTCGAACGGCTCGGACTGAGTCTCGCGCGGATGACGGCGCTGGAACGCGGGCTGGACGGTCTGCCGCAAGTGATGCCGGCGCGAGTCGAGAATATCACGTCCGGCTTCGGCTTCCGCCGCGATCCCTTCACCGGCCGGGGCGCCATGCATGCCGGCCTGGATTTCCGCGGCCAGACGGGTGCGCCGATTCATGCCGCCGCCAACGGCCGCGTCAGCTTTGTCGGGCAGAAATCCGGCTACGGCAAGGTCGTGGAAGTTCGCCACGGCAACGGCCTGTTGACCCGCTATGCCCATATGTCGAGGTATGCCGCAAAGGTGGGGCAGCAGGTTTCCGCAGGCGATGTGATTGGCGCCATTGGCAGCACTGGCCGATCCACCGGCCCGCACCTTCATTTCGAGGTGCGTATCAACAATCGCGCCGTAAACCCGCGCCCTTTTCTGGAGTATGCTCCCGATGTTCTCAAGGAAGTCCGATCCGGCACCTAATCCGGCACCCCGCACCATCTTCACACCCCCCGCGAACATGGGAACCAAATCAATGGCAAGTTCAAATTCCACCTTCTCCGTAATCGGCTCGGACGTGACCATTACCGGCAACGTCGCCGCATCGACCGAACTCCACGTCGACGGCAATGTCGAAGGCGACATCACCTGCGCCTCGCTCGTCCAGGGCGAAGGCAGCGTCGTGAAAGGCGTTATTCAGGCCGAGAGCGCGCGTCTTTCCGGCACCGTTACCGGTTCCATTTCCGCACGCGAGCTGGTGATCCTCAAATCCGCCCGGATCGACGGCGACGTGCATTACGATGCTCTGACCATCGAACAGGGCGCTTCGGTCGAGGGCCGCTTCGCTCCCCGCACGGCAAAGACCGCTCCGGCTGCCAAATCCGATCAGCGGAACACCGATCCGAAGAATGGCGGCGACGAACCCAAGCTGACCCTCGCCGGCTGATTGCCAGCGGCCGGTTCAGTCCGGCGTTCGGCTTAACCGAGCACTTGCGCGCGCAGGGCCTTGCGGTCCAGCTTGCCGATCATGGTCTTGGGCAATTCGTCCCGGATGACGATTTCCTTGACCCGTTCATGCTTGCCCACCCGGCTGTTGAGCCAGGCGGTCAGCAATGCCGGATCGGTGATGCCTTGGCCGTCCAGGTCTGCGGGATCGTTGAGAGTGATATAGGCTGCCGGTAGCTCTCCGTGGTACGCGTCGGGCACCCCGATCACGAGAGCTTCCTTCACCGCCGGATTTTCCAGCAGGACCGCTTCGACACGGCTGGGGAAGACCTTGAACCCGCCGACTGCGATCATGTCCTTGCTGCGATCGACGATGGCGATGAACCCTTCTTCGTCGATCACCGCGATGTCCCCGGTGCGCAGCCACGGCTCGCCGTCGATCTGCACGAAGGCGGTCGCCGCGGCGTCTGGTCGGTTCCAGTAGCCCTGCATGATCTGCGGGCCGCGGACCACCAGCTCGCCGGGTTCACCGTCCGCAGCGGGCAGGTTTACGTCTTCCTTGTCGCGCAGGCGGACCCGCGTCTGCGGCAGGACCTGCCCGATGGTTCCGGGTTTGCGCGTGCCGACATAGGGATTGGTGGAGACCACCCCGGCGCTTTCCGTCAGGCCGTAGCCTTCGGCCAGGCGCGCGCCCGAGACCGCCTCGAACCTGTCGCGCAGCGGCGCGGGCAGCGGTGCTCCGCCCGAAATGCAGATCTTGAGCGACGAGAAATCGGTCTTCGTGAAGTTCGGATGGTCGAGCAGCGCCTGATACATCGTCGGCACACCGGGAAAGGCGGTGGGCTTCACCCGGTTGATGGCTTTCAGCGCCTGCCCGGCGTCGAACCGCGGCAACAGGGCGATGCAGCCGCCCTTCGCGACCGTGCGGTTGAGGACGCAGGTGTTGGCGAAGACGTGAAACATCGGCAGCACGCCGAGGATCATGTCCCGGCCTTCGAACGGATCGATAGCGTCCACCTGCAATGCGTTCGCCGCCAGATTGGCATGGGTCAGCATTGCCCCCTTGGGCGTGCCGGTGGTGCCGCCGGTATATTGCAGCAGCGCCAGGTCGCGGTCCGGATCGATCGCTACCGGGACCGGATCATCGCCGCCGAGCATGGCAGTCCACGTGCTGACGTCGGGTCGGTCAGGAATGGCAACGATCTGCTTGCGGCCAAGCAGTTTCAGCGCAATCCGCTTGGCCAGCGGCAGCATATCCCCGAGACGGCCCACCACCACGCGTTGCAGCGACGAGGCTTCGAGCACCTTGATGGCGTTCGGCAGCAGCGAGGCGACATCGATCGTGACCAGGATTCGTGTACCCGAATCCTCGACCTGCTGCGCCAGTTCGTCGGGGCTGTAGAGCGGCGAGAAATTGACCACAATCGCGCCCGTCATCATCGCCCCGTAATAGGCGGAAATGTAGATCGGCACATTGGGCAGGAACAGGCCGACCCGGTCCCCCTTGGCAATGCCCGCGGCCTGCAGCCCTGCGGCAAAGCGGCGCGCCTCGGCAAACAAGTCGGCGTAACTGTAGGTGCGCCCGAGAAAGTCGGCGAGCGGGGCGGAAGGCGCGGCCTGCGTGCTGCGCGCAAACAGATCGGGCAGCGGAACGCTTTCGATCTCCATGTCCCACGCGCACGGGTGCTGGTAGTTTTCGATACTTACATCCATGTCAATTCAATGGCGTAAGGTGCCGCTCGGGGCAAGCAGTTTGGCGCTCAGGCGGCAGGCGGGGTGCCGTCCTCCGCCGGAGTTTCACCGGCTTCGGCTGCGCGCTTGGCTTCGAGCCATGCGGCCGCTTCGGCTTCCTGCGCCGCTTCGGAAGCGGCCTTGACGTTGGCGGTGCGTTCGGCGCGCAGTTCCTCGATCAGCTTCTCGCGGTCGCTGCTGCCCACGGCGGCGGGGGCTTCCGGTACCTCGCCCTCGGCCGGGACGATCTTCTTGGCGGATTTCGCTACCGCAGCGTCGAGTTCGCGCTGCGAGCACAGGCCGAGCGTGACGGGGTCTTTCGCTTGGATGTTCTGGATATTCCAGTGCGACCGGTCGCGAATCGCGTTGATCGTGTTGCGGGTGGTGCCGATCAGCTTGGAAATCTGCGCGTCGGAAAATTCGGGATGGTTGCGCAGGATCCACGCGATGCCGTCGGGCTTGTCCTGGCGCTTGGAAACCGGTGTGTAGCGCGCACCCTTGGTACGGCCGACGGCGACGGGTGCCTTCTGCATCTTGAGGCTGTAGGTCGGATCGGCCTGCCCGCGATCGATCTCCGCCAGCGTCAGTTCGCCGGCATGGACCGGATCGCGGCCGGTGTATTTCGTGCTGGCCAGATCATCCGCCATCGCCTGCACTTCCAGAATGTGGATGCCGCAAAACTCGGCAATCTGGTCAAACCCGAGCGCGGTATTGTCCACCAGCCAGGTGGCGGTCGCGTGCGGCATGAGGGGTTTGACTTGATCGGCCATGGTTTTCTCCGCCCGTTGCCGGGACCAAAATGAAGTAGAAAATATAAGGGCCGCCCCTTGCGGAGCGGCCGTACGCGGATTGATTTAGGGCATCGCCGGAGTTTCGGCAAGAGAATTGGCGCGGGCTCCTCCGCTTCGGCTCCGGCTTCGGTCTAGGCGGCGACCTGCAATTCCTCCGCCAGTGGCACCAGACCGGCAGCAAATTGCCGTGTGGCTTCCTCCCAGGTGAATTCCCGGCCCCGCGCGGTGCAATCGCTGCGGCGGCTGAACAGCGCGGCGGCGATGGCGCGGTCGAGGTCCTCCGACAGGGCACCGACCCGCTCGTCCACGATATCGACCGGCCCGGGGACGGGGAATGCGGCCACCGGCGTGCCGCAGGCCAGCGCCTCGATCATCACCAGCCCGAAAGTGTCGGTCCGGCTGGGAAAGACGAACACGTCCGCGCCGGCGTAGCACCCGGCGAGTTCCCGGCCGCTGCGCTTGCCGAGAAACAGTGCCTCGGGGAATTTCCGCTCCAGCGCAGCGCGGGCCGGGCCATCGCCGACAACTACCCTGGTGCCGGGATATTTTCCGCAGAGGAACGCCTCGAGGTTCTTTTCGACCGAGACCCGCCCGACATAGAGCTGGATCGGGCGGCGCAAATCGGCGAATTCCGGCGGCACCGGGGCATCGGGGGTAAAGCAATCCAGATCGACCCCGCGGCCCCAATGATGCAGCCGGTTTAGCCCCTGCCCGCGTAATTCGCCGCGGATGCTTTCGGTGGCCACCATGATTCGTTCGGCGGGGCCGTGAAACCAGCGGATGTAGCGCCAGAACCAGCTGGGCGGCAGATGGGTGCGCCGTGCAACATAGTCGGGGAACTGGGTGTGGTAGGCGGTGGTGAAGGGAACCCGCGCCGCCAGGCAGTAACGCCGCGCCGCGAGACCCAGCGGCCCCTCCGTGGCGATATGCACCGCATCCGGCGCAAGGCTCGCCAGCCGAAGCGAAACCGCGCCGGGCAGCGCGATCGCGAGGCGGATTTCCGGATAGGTCGGACAGGGGATCGAGCGGAACTGTTCGGGCGAAATGATCGTGACGTCGTGACCCCATCTGCGCAGGATAGCGACGGTGGCGGTAAGCGTGCGGACCACTCCGTTCATCTGCGGAAGCCAGGCGTCGGTGACGATGGCGAGGCGGGTGGGGAACGGATCGGCGATGGCTTCTTCCGCAGGGACTCCCGACATCCGGCTCATGCGGCGACTTTCGCGGGCGCGGTGTTCCTTTTTGCGTCACGCCGGGCGATTTCGTCCGGCCAGTGCAGCAGCTCCATCCGCCCGTCGAAATGTTCCACCAATGCGGTGCAGCCCTCCACCCAGTCTCCGTCGTTGTAATATTCGACCGATGTGCCGTCCTGCACGAAATTGCGGATTTCGGCGGTGTGGATATGGCCGCAGACGACCCCGTCCACTCCGCGTTCGGCCGCGGCGCGGGCAACGACTTCTTCGTAGCGGGAGATGAATTCCACTGCATTCTTGACCTTGTGCTTGGCCATCTTGGACAGCGACCAATAGGGCAGATCGAAGGCGCGCCGGACCCGGTTCACCCAGATATTGAGCCCCATCATCAGGTGGTACATCGCGTCCCCGACGAAGGCGAGCCAGCGGTGCGCCAGCATGATCGTGTCGAACTCGTCGCCATGCAGCACGAGCAGCCGCCGCCCGTCAGCGGTGTCGTGAAACGCGGCCCGCAGAATTTCCACCCCGCCGAAATTCATTCCCGCAAACGGCCGCACCATCTCGTCGTGATTGCCGGGAATATACACGATCCGGGTTCCGCGCCGGGCCCGTTTCAGGATCCGCCAGACGATGTCGTTATGCTCTGGCGGCCAGTAGACCTTTTTCCGCAGCCGCCAGCCGTCGATAATGTCTCCGACCAGATACATCGTGTCGCTGTCGGTATGGTCGAGGAAATCGATCAGCAGGGCGGCGTTGCAGCCCTTGGTGCCGAGATGGACATCGCTGATCCAGATCGTGCGATACCGCTGCCGGTGCCCTTCCGACGGCTCGGGAATGGCGGGCTTGATGTCCGGAAAGCTTGCCACATTGCCGAGAATGTCGGCGGGAAACGGTAATGCGCGGTCTGCGGCCATGGTAACTCTCCGGGCGTTGGTATCGCCCGGCACCAATGGCAGGTATTTGTTACGTGCGAATCTCCGTTCGGTGACCGTTCGGCGTCGTTCAGCCGGTGTTCGTCAGCCCATTGTCACAAATTTCGGAACACAAGCGACCCGGTCCAGCCAGGCACAGACATGGCGGTAGTCGTGCAGCGGGAAGCCGCCCGCCTCCGCAACGTGCGTGTAGGCATAGAGCACGATATCGGCCAGCGTCGGGCCGCTGCCAACGAACCATTCGCGCCCGTCCAGATGTTCGTCCATCCGCGCCAGCGCATCGGTTCCGGCGATCCGCTTGGGCAGGATCTGCGAGACCTGCTGCGGGGTGAGGCTGGCCTCGCCCACGAACTGGAGCCAGAACCGCAGCGTGGCGATGTTGGGTTCGTGGCTGTATTGTTCGAAGAACATCCAGCGCAGCGTTTCCGCCTGGGCAAACCGGTCTTGCGGAACCAGCAGACTGCCGGCCGCAAGATACCAGCAGGCGGCGTTGCTTTCCGGCAGGAACCAGTCCCCGACCTGCAGCACCGGTATCCGGCCATGGCTGTTGACCGACCCGAGAAATTCCGGCGTGCGCGTTTCGCCCTGCATAATATCGTATTGGCGGGTTTCCAGCGGAAGGCCGAGCAGAGCGGCGGTCAGCTTGATCTTGTAGCAATTACCGCTGCGCAGGTCCTCGTGCAGGATCGGGACAATTTCGGCTTGGCCAACTCCGGACGGGAACACCAGAGTTTCGGGCTGTCCGGTCCCGAGGCCGCTGACGCCCGATACCTTGTAAGGCTGTGACAACGTAGAATCCGGATCGCTCGGCCACAGGCAGTGGCGCGCAGCCAGTTTCTCCCCTTCGCCGGCCTTCCATTCCGTCCCCGCCGCCGCCGGTCCGGAGAAGACCGGCTCCATGTCCTGCCACCGTGCCGCGCCGTGCCCTTTGCGCACATCGACACGGGCGTAATCACGGGCAACACGCAAAAGGGGGTAGCTCATGTCACATCTCCAGCACGATTTTCCCGATATGCTCGCCCGCTTCCATCCGGGCGTGGGCGGCTGCGGCGGCGGCGAGGGGGAATGTCCGGTCCATTTCCGGCCGCAATTTCCCGTTTTCCACGAAGGGCCAGACGGTGCGGGCAATCTCGTCGCAAACGGCGGCCTTGAAGGCGTCGGTCCGGGCGCGCAGGGTCGACCCGGTCAGGGTCAGGCGCCGCGCCATGATCTGCGCCATGTTGAGCTCCGCCTTCATCCCGCCAAGCACCGCAATCGTCACATGGCGGCCGTCTTCGGCAAGGCAGGCAAGGTTGCGCGGCACATAATCGCCCGACACCATATCGAGGACGAGGTTCACCCCGGCGCCGCCGGTAATTGCTTTCACTCGCTCGACGAAATCTTCCGTCCGGTAATTGATCGCATGATCCGCCCCGATCACCCGCGCGGCATCGCATTTCCCCTCGCTGCCGCAGGTGACGATGGCCGTCAGGTCGAACAGTCTGGCCAGCTTGATCGCCATGGTACCAATCCCGCTGGTCCCGCCGTGCACCAGCAGAGTCTCGCCTTCGCACGCCCAACCGCGCTCGAACACATTGTGCCATACGGTAAACAGCGTTTCGGGCAGCGCCGCCGCTTCGGCGAGCGACAGATCGCCGGGAACCGGCAGGCAGTGCGCGTATTTCGCGAGGCAATATTCGGCATAGCCCCCGCCGGTCACCAATGCGCAGACCCGCTGACCCAGTGGGCGCTGTTCGATGCCATCGCCCGTCGCGACCACTTCGCCGGCCACTTCCAGCCCCGGTATCGGCGAAGCACCCGGCGGCGCGGGATAGAAGCCCTGACGCTGGATCACGTCGGGTCGGTTTACGCCTGCATAGGCCACCCGGATCAGCACTTCGCCCGCGCCCGGACGCGGCACCGGCAATTCCTCGATCCGCAGGACATCGGGGCCGCCCGGCGCGTCGAAGCCTGCGGCGTGCATGGTATCTGGAACTGTGATCCCGGCCATTTCGGTCAATTTTCGCCCCTGATTGCGCGCGGTCCGGCGCTCGGCCATCTGTAACCTATACGCTACATCCCGCCCTGTTTGCAGCAGGATTAAACACCGCGGCCATTGACAGCAAGCACCAAGCCTTGCGATCTTCCGCCTTGATGGAAGACATCGATCTGCCGCGCCCGCGGGGCGATGCTGCCGGCAAGCTCGCCGCGGAGGACCTTGCACCGTATTCGCGCCACGAACTGGACGAGCGGATTGCCATGCTGAGGGCCGAAATAGAACGGGTGGAAAGGCACCGCGACAAAGCGGTCGCCCAGAGAAGCGCGGCCGACGCCTTGTTCGGAAAAGCGCCGTGACCGCTTTTGCCGGAGACCGCCACAAGGGGGGTCGAAATGTTTCGGCAAGGCACCATATTGGGTTCAATGATGCAGGGCCGCCCGCCAACGCCGATGGCGGGAACGCCTGCCCCACCAAGCATACGGCCGCACAATCGGCGGCCGGCCTCCCGCGGAAAGACAGCTGATGCCCAGTTTTGCCCAGAACCTCGAAAAGACCCTCCACAACGCGCTGACCAATGCGTCCGACCGGCGGCATGAATACGCCACGCTGGAACATCTGCTGCTGGCGCTGGTGGAAGACAGCGACGCTCAGGCGGTAATGAACGCCTGCGGGGTCGATCTGGCGGAACTCGGATCGGTGGTGAAGCAATATCTCGACCAGGAATACCAGTCGCTGAAAACCGAGGACGACGCCGATCCGCAGCCCACGGCCGGATTCCAGCGCGTGATCCAGCGCGCGATCCTGCATGTGCAGTCATCCGGCAAGAAGGAAGTGACCGGCGCCAACGTGCTCGTGGCCATCTTTGGCGAAAAAGACTCGCACGCCGTGTACTACC
>NZ_JAXMJI010000061.1:0-33860 GCF_034376665.1 Allopontixanthobacter sp.
TAACTGCCTCATCGCGAAACTCGGATAGGCGCGTCCCCAGCGACTTGAAGTCGCTTGAAGTCATACGAAAAGATCCTGTCTTCGAGCCTGGAGCTATTCCAGTTCGTTCGAAGGAACCAATGCCGGTACTGGTGACCGAAACATCCAGACTTTCCCAGCCAGACTGTCTGAGTTCTATCTGCTCTACTGGTCGATGTTCAGCCGCTGGCTGACAACCTCCCAGCATCAGCATAAAAGCTATGCACCGCCCGATCATGGAAACCTTATTAACCCGCTGGCGAAATGTCTGCAATGTTGTCGTTAGCAGACAGCCCAATTTTCTCGCACACTCCACACATTCTGTAACGCTGGGATCATGCTGCAGCCGCACGACCGCGATTTCCTCGCCGCTGGTTAGACAACAGCCCCATTCGCGCATCTTCCGTTGCCCGCTACCAAGCGACAGGGCCCCGTCCATGCACTTCCAGAAAGGCATTCGCCTGGCTGAACGGCTTCGAGCCGAAGAACCCGCGATGCGCGGAAAGCGGGCTGGGGTGGACCGATTTCAGCACCAGATGCCGTCCGCTGTCCGCCAGTTCCGGGATGCGCGCCGCCTTGGCCTGCGCGTGATTGCCCCACAGGATGAAGACGCTCGGTTCGCGCCGCGCCGCAGCCGCTGCCACGGCGGCATCGGTAATCGCATCCCAGCCGCGCCGGGCATGGCTGCCCGCCAGTCCTGCCTCGACCGTCAGCGAGCTGTTGAGCAGCAGGACGCCTTGCCGCGCCCAATGGTCCAGATTGCCATGCGCCGGGCGCGCAATCCCGAGGTCGCTCGCCAGTTCCTTGTAGATATTGACCAGCGAGGGCGGCATCTTCGCGTCTTCCGGCACCGAGAATGCGAGGCCGTGCGCCTGCCCCGGCCCGTGGTACGGATCCTGCCCCAGGATGACGATTTTCACCGAGTCCAGCGGGGTCAGCTCCAACGCCCTCAAGCGCAGTCCGCGCGGCGGGAATACCGGCTTGCCCGCCGCTTCCTCTGCCGCGAGCCAACCGGCCAACCGTCGCGTTTCCGGAGCGGCCAGCGCGGGTGCCAGCGCCTCGCGCCAGCTATCAGGTACGGAATCGAAGGCCATGCCGCCTTCCTAATCGCGGCGCGTCGCCATCGCCAGCTAGCACTTCCCCTCTTTCCCCAATCCGCCTAAGGCACCCGGCATGGCAGTATATTTTCACGAAGAAGACCTCCCCGCAGGCGTGCTCGCGCCCGGCCCGGTCGCCGTCGACACCGAGACCATGGGCCTGATCACGCCGCGTGACCGCCTGTGCCTGGTGCAGATCAGCGATGGCGGGGGTGACGAGCATCTGGTCCGGTTCAAGGTCGGCAGCGCCTATGATGCGCCCAATCTGAAAGCCGTGCTGGCGGACCCGGCGCGGGTGAAGCTGTATCATTTTGCGCGGTTCGACCTTGCCGCCATTGCGCATTACCTCGGGGTCCAGGCGACTCCGGTGTTCTGCACCAAGATCGCCAGCAAGCTGACCCGGACCTATACCGACCGGCATGGCCTGAAGAACCTGGTCAACGAATTGCTCGGCGCGGAAATATCCAAGCAGCAGCAAAGTTCCGACTGGGGCGCGGAGGAAATCAACGAGGCGCAGCGCGATTACGCCGCGTCCGACGTGCGCTTCCTGCACCGCCTGAAGGATATCCTGGAGGTCCGCCTGGAACGCGAAGGGCGGACCGCCCTGGCGCAGGCCTGTTTCGATTTCCTGCCCGCCCGCGCCGCGCTCGATTTGGCCGGTTGGTCGGAACACGATATATTCAGCCACATGTAATCCATCGAAGCCCACTTACATAAGTATCATGAGTGCCCGAATTGAAACCACCGAAGCACGGCAATTGCGCTCCCGGCGCCAGGGCTTTGCCGCGCCCGGCGGTTCGCATGACCGGCTGGTCGGTTTCCTCGCCCGGGTCCTGCCGATGGCAGTCGGTGTGCTGGCCGCGTTTATGGTCATCACCCCCATGTCTCCGCGCGGGGAAGTCAGTTTCCTGCTCGACCGGAGCAAAGTGGCAATGATCGACGAGCGGCTGCGAGTGGACAACGCCATGTACCGCGGCAAGGACGATGACGGGCAACCCTTTTCACTCACCGCCGGGGAATCTGTCCAACGCTCGGGCGCGGAAGGGATCGTGCGGATGAAGGATCTGGTCGCTGGAATCCTGCTCCCCGAAGGCCTCGCCCGTATTCGCGCCGAAGGCGGCAGATTCGATATTTCGGAGGACGTCCTGGAAGTGAACGGACCGCTGACACTGACCGCTGCGGACGGCTATCGAATGGTGGCGAGCGGCGTCTCGATCAACCTCCGCACCAAGCAGGTGGTCGGCGAAGGCGGCGTGTCGGGCAGCGTTCCGGCCGGAACCTTTGCGGCCAACCGCCTCGAGGCGGACCTACCCGCGCGAACCGTTACGCTGGAGGGAAATGCCAGAGGCCGGATGATCCCCGGCAAATTGAGGACGCCGTAATGACAGGTACGAAAGTGCGATCGCGCAATCCGCTGCTGAATATTGCCGGCCGCTGGGCGGCAGGCGGCTTCCTGCTGACCATTGCAGCCTTCGGGGCTGCGTTCGGCGGAATGTACAGCCACGCACAGGCGATCGCGGCGCATAATTCCAACGCGCCGGTCAGTTACGGCGCCGACCGGATCGAATATCAGGACCGGCAGAAGCGGGTCGTCCTGTCGGGCAATGTCGATCTGGTCCAGGCCGGATTGCAGCTGCGTGCGGCGCGCACCTTGATCAATTATACCGACGCCGGATCGCTCAGCATCCAGCGGATCACCGCCACCGGCGGGGTACGGGTAACGCGCGGGGACGAAGCAGCCAGCGGCGATGTGGCGGTATATGATCTGGGCAGCAGGATCATCACCCTCGCCGGAAATGTGCGGCTGCGGCGCGGCGGCGATACGCTCAACGGCGGCAGGCTGGTGATCAATCTGGCGACCGGCGTATCCAGTGTGGACGGCAGCGCAAGCGGATCCTCCCCGGCGACCGGCGAAGGCAGCACCCGCTCGGGAGGCCGGGTGACCGGAACTTTCCAGGTACCCCAGAACTAGGCTAGGCGCGGGGACGGTTCAGCGCAGTTTCCTGCACAGGGTTTCCGCGGGCCAGTCCCCTACCCCGATCCGCGGCAGCGCGTATCGATCGAAGCGGCGCGGATTGACCGCCGCATCGTCCGTCACCACCGCCCAGCGGTAGCCTGCGTCCCGGACACGGGTACGCACCGCGGCGTCATGGAATCCATGCGGATAGGCAAAGCCGGTGGGTGCACCGCCGCCGGTCATGGCGGCGATGTCGGCCCGCCCGCCCGCAATCTCGGCAATTTGCCGGCCGGGCGATAGCGAGGTTAGCGGCACATGCGTCTGCCCGTGTCCGCCGGGGCTGATCAGGGGCGAAGCAAGGCTGCGCACCATGCTTTCGCTCATAGGAAGCTCACCGGCATCTGACCCCGCGTCCTGCCGCCGCCCGAGCCGTTCCCTCAGCCCGCGCATCGCTTGCGACCGTTCGCCCGCATCGCAATGTTGCAGCAATTCCCACAGATGCAGATAGGCACTGCGGCGCGCATCATTGCCGCCCTGTTCGGCGCGCCACTCCGGCAGATCAGCCGGTGGAGCGTGCTGCGCCCCCCACCGAACCGTGGTCGTGCTGCTGCCGATTTCGACCTCGAAATGGACCGCCTGTGAATGCAGGAGGACCAGCGCCGCGAGCTCATCCCACCAGAACGGCCCCTGACCGATTGCCTTGCTGGTGAGAAAGAATGTCGCGGGAATTTCCAGTTCTTCCAGCACCGGCCTGGCGACAAGCGCGTTGTCGGCATAGCCATCGTCGAATGTTACCGCGGCAGCGAAGCGGGGCACTTCGCCCGCCTCCAGCGCGGTCACCAGATCATCGACCGGCATCACCCGGCGTTCCGCTTTCAGCCACTCCATCTGCGCGCGGAAGTTCGCAGGCGACACACACAGCCCCCACGGGTCGAACGGGGGCCGGGCGACCCGGTGATACATCAGAATGCAGGGAAGGCCGCGGGGTCCGGCCATTCGGCGCAGGCGCCTCAGCCCGCTGCCCACAGTGCGGCGAACCTGGCCCTGCATTCAGTCGGCCCGCCGCGCGTGAACCGCGACAATTACCGGATAGGCAGGATCCTGGTGGCCGAGCATACGAAGTTTCACTTCCTCCGTCGCCAGACCGTGCAGAAACGCGGTCGCCGAATAGACATTCCCGTAAACGCAGACCTCGATATTGTCCGGACCGAAGATGTCGCCGAACATCCGGGTGACCGATTGCCGGGTCAGCGACCAGAACCAGCCTTCGTCCCAATCGCCGTCGCCGACCCGGGTGATCCCCGGCACCGTCAGCAGCAGCGATCCGCCGCTGCGCAGCGCGTCCTTCAGGTTCCGGACCGCGTGTTCCATATCGTAGATCAGGTGCAGGGTCTGGGTAACGACCATGCAATCGAAAGTGTCCTTCGGCAGCACGCCCGGCGTGGATATATCGCCCACCAGGGTGGCGACCGGATTGCCCGGCGCGACATGGAGGATATCCTGACGGGAAATGTCCCGGCCGAATTCCGACGAATAGCTGTCATCCCCGATCTCGAGGACGCGGCCAGTGATGAACTGCCGGTTCCGCTCCAGAAACCGGCCGATGTAGTGGCGGTCGATTGGAGTTCCCCGGTCGAAACCGAATTGCCGGCTGACGGGGGTGACCCGCGCCAGATCGCCCAGATCGACATTGCCCACCGCAGGACCGCGTGCCCGCATCATCGCCTGCTTGATCATGCGCGCCGCCGACCGCGGGATGTACCGCCGGGCAGTCTGCCAGAGCGCCGCGACCACCGAATTCGCCGGAGTGATCCGCATCATATCCGCCCGCTGGCGGCGTCGCTGCGCGGCACTGCGTTCCGGGCGGCTTTTCCATGCATCATGTGCGTAACAGCTCTTGAGGAAACTGCGGCCTTCGTGCCAGGCGGCCAGCCCTTCCCGGTCTTCGGACGGCGGCCGATAGCGGGCGTGGACGGCAAGCGCCCATTCCAGCATCTCGACCGGATCGGAGGACATATTGCCCGCATGGATCCGGTAATCCGCAACCAGTTCGGGATGGCAGGCGGCGGGATATCGGCTGGCGATACGCAGATAGGCATCATAATCCTCGCATCGGGCAAGCGTTTCGTCGAAACCGCCGCATTCGACCAGCTTCGCCCGGTCATAGACCACGGTTCCGTGCATTCCGACGATATTTTCGTGCAGCAGGTCGCGCGAGACGCTGTGCCTCAGCGGCTTGAACTGCGGCCCGCTGGTCGGTCTCAACTGCGCGTCCACCAGCCTGTAGGCCCCGTAAACGAAACCGGCCCCCGGATTGGCGACATGGCAGGCAAGCCCGCTGGTAATGGCATATTTCCGCAGCACGTCATCGGCATCGAGGAATATCACCAGGTCACATTCGCTATGGCGCAGGCCGGTGTTGCGTGCAGCGGCGAGACCGGCATTCTCCTGCCGGATCAACTGCACTCCCTTGTAGCGCTCGACCACTGCGGCGGGGTCGTCCTGCGACCCGTCATCGATGATCAGGATCTCGGACGCGGGGGTTTTCTGCGCCAGAACACTGTCGAGAGCGTCGGTCAGGAAATGGGCATGGTTATAGGTGGTGATCACCACGCAAACGGATAGGGCCTGGGGTGGAACCACAGTTTGGTCTACCATCGCACTGGTCAGGTCCCCTCCGGATTTAGGCATTTCGTTTACTATGTTGCCCGACTAATGGTCACCTTTCGCAACGGAAGATAGGGAAATCGGCTTGGCCACGGGGGGCGCTCTTGCGAATTTTCTGCTGCCGATCGACACCGGCGAGGCGAGCGCCGGGCTGAAGGCCATCGCCAAGCCCTATTCCCGGTGGGTGCCGGTGATTGCCGTGTTCGGTCTTGCCGCGAGCCTGATGGAGGGGGTCGGCATCGGACTGATCATTCCGCTTCTCGCCGTGTTGCTGGCCGATGCCGCTCCGAGCCTGCCAGTCGATGTCCCACCGCCGACGCAGCAATTGCTCGATGCTCTGACCGGCTTCGAAACCGGAATGATTGTCGGCGTTATCGTGGCGGGCATTTTCGGCCTGATCGTGCTGAAGGGCATATTCCAGGCGGCGAACGATACCTTGATTGCCTGGATCGAAGGGCGGATTGCAGCGGATATCCGGGATGCCCTTGCCGCCCGCACGATCGGGATGGATTATCCGTTCTTCCTGATCCAGCCAAGCGCACGGCTGATCAAGATCATTGCCACCGATAGCTGGCTGGTTGCCGATACCGTCCGGTGGAAGCTTTCCATCGTCTCCGCATTGACCGGTCTGATGGTCTTCGCCGCGATTCTCGCCTGGCTCGACTGGCGGCTGTTCGCAATCGTGCTGATCGGCGGGCTGCTGATTGCAGCCGCCGTAGCCATTCCCAAGCGCTGGTTGAGAGGTTTTAGCGAAGATGTGTCGCAGGCCAACCAGGCGCTGGCGGGCCGGATGCTGGCGATCGTCGATTCCATCCGGATCATCCGTGTCTTCGGCCAGGAAAACCGCGAGCAAAGCCGTTTTGTGCAGGCATCGGGCCGGGTCCGGCGCAGCATGTTCGCTTCGCAGCGGCTGTCCTCCGCCGTCGGCCCGGCGTCCGAAGTGGCGGCGACACTGGTGGTCATCCTGGTCGTATTCAGCGCCTATGCGCTGGGCATGTCGATCCCGGTCGCAAGCGCATTCCTGATCCTGTTGACCCGCGCGCTGCCGCAGGCGCGGATGGTCAACGCGGCACATCTGGGAATTGCCTCGGTGCGCGAAGCGGTGCGCGAGACACAATGGCTGCTCGCGCAAAGCCCGCTCCCGGCCGAGAACGTCAGCGCAGTGCCCCTGCCGGTTATCGATCGGTCCATCCGGTTTGAAAACGTCTCCTATACCTACCCCGACGGAACATGCGCGCTGCAGGACATCTGCGCGGTGATCGAACCAGGTACGGTGACGGCGCTCATCGGGCCTTCCGGCTCCGGAAAGACCAGCCTGATCAATCTGATATGCCGTCTGGTGGAACCGGATGGCGGTTCGATCAGCCACGGCGAGCAGCCGATCCGGCATTTCAGCGCCGCCGGGTGGCGATCGCATATAGCCATCGCCGGGCAGGATGTCGGCCTGATCGACGGCACGATTGCGGAGAATATCGCGTACGGATTTCCCGCTGCAACGCGCGCGCAGATCGCCGAGGCCGCCGAAGCCGCGGGCGCGGCCGACTTCATCGATGCGCTGCGCGACGGGTTTGATTCTCCGGTCGGGATCGGCGGAGGCAATTTGTCGGGCGGCCAGCGGCAACGGATCGGACTGGCCCGCGCCCTGCTTCGCCGGCCCGACCTGCTGATCCTGGATGAAGCGACCAGCGAAGTCGACCTGCTGTCGGAAAGCCGGATCATGACGCTGCTTGCCCGGCGCGGCTTCTTCCGCACCGCAATAGTCATCAGCCACCGCGCCGGCACCCTGGCAAGCTGCGAACGCGGGATAGTGTTCCAGGGCGGCAGGATTGTGGAATCCGGTCCGATCGAACAATTGGCGTGTTTCGACCGCATATAGGCGGCGCGCGAACCGGGCGGGCGGTGAGCTAGCGCGCGGCGCGGCGCAGGAGTTTCACCACCCGCCTCAGGCGTGGATGGTCCAGCCGCCAGCGCGCCCGGCGCAGCGCCCGCTCGACGTCCGCCTTGCCCTCAAAATGGCGCGCCGCGAGGTAGCCGGAAAACCAGTCCATCCAATAACGCGCGGCCGGCGCGTACAGGCCGCCGAGAGTGCTGGTGGAGACGCAGCTGTCCGCATGTTGCCGGTAATCCAGCCACACTTCGGACGCGAAATAGACCGGAGTTTCCAGATATACCTTGGCGTATAGGCATTGGTCTTCATACATCCCGGTGAAATGCTGCTCCGGACCGCCGACCGCGTCGATGACCCTGCGCCGGAGCATCGCATCGGAGGGACACGGCGCTGCCGCCTCCCCCAGCGGGTACAGCGCGAGCGAGGTATCCGGCGGTAACGAAACCTCGTCCACGAGGTGCCCGGTCGGGATCAGCTCGTCCTGCCCGCCATTCCACGAACTCCAGTAATTGACCGTTCCGCAGACCATTCCAACCCGGGGGCTTTGTTCCAGGATTGCGATCTGCCGGGCGAGCTTTTCGGGTCGCCAGACGTCGTCCGCATCGATGCAGGCGACGAATTCTCCTCGTGCCTCGGCCAGCCCACGGCTGCGGGCCGCGCTCATCCCGAGGTTTTCATGTCCGGGATGATCGGCATAAAACACGTGCCGGTAGTCACGGCTGTATTGCCTGGCGATGTCCGTGCTGCCGTCCGACGAACCATCATCGACCAGGATCAATTCGTAATTCGAACAGCTCTGCGCCAGCACGCTGTCGATGGCCTCCCGCAGGAATTGTTCCGCATTATAGAAAATGCAGATGACCGAAACCAGAGGCGGCGCGTTGCTGAAGACCATGGGGCCGGCATGTGCGTCAGCCGAACGGCAAAGGAAAGAAATCATACCTCGCCGGGCAATTTTTAGCGTTGCGGAAAGGTGTTCGGCTACTAAGGCCCAGGGTCAGCCGGATCGCAGCCTGGCCGACGGGAGAGCGAAATTGAGCGTGCCTGACAGCGGCGTCCCCTTGTCCGATCACCGGCGATACCTTCGCGCCGTTCCGAAACTGGAAAGCCCGTGGTCCCTTGCGCGCTGGGCGCTCACCAATCCGTTTCGGTCCTATACCGGCGGCAAGGCGATAGAGGCGTATGTGCGGGGCCGCCCGCCCGCCGCATGGGCTGCGGAAATGGCGGGCCAGGATGTCCTGATCGTCGGCAGCGGACCAAGTCTGGACCGGGTAGGGGACGATTTCTTTGCCCGGTTCGCAGCTTCCATCCACATCAATTTCGCCATCCGCCGCAGCACGGGACCGGACAGGACCTATTTTTTCACCACCGATCTCGGCCCGATAGGCGGCTTGCTGGAATCCTTCGGGGATCAGATCTTCCTCTCGCTTGGTGCCGACCGCTGCATCTACGCACCGGTCTTTCTGGATCAGTGGCACATGATGACGGATGAAGGCCGGGCGCTGTTCACCATGCTGCGCCATGACCGGGCCGGATGGCGCACGCAAAACACCTCGCTCGGATCGCTGCCGGTCCCCTACACCCTGCGCTACCACCCCAGCCAGCCCGACTGGGACCGCTTCGAGTTGCCGCCGCCGGGCCGTACCTTGCCGGTTCTGGACCATTCCTCGGCGCTGACGGCGATCATCTTCGCGGCGATGAACGGAGCCCGCAGGATCGGGATGATCGGCTGCGATTTCTCCGCCGGCGAGCGGGCAGAAATCGCCCGGGGATTCCAGGAGCTTCCCGGACCGAAGTTCTTCGCCGGGGCCGCTGGCGAACTGGCCAGGATCCAGTCCGCCCTCGCCCGCCGGGGGATCGAGGTCACCAACCATTCGCACGAAATCTGACGCGACGCCGCTTTCCCGCCCGCCTGCCCCACCCCGCAATGCCAGCGTCATTGCCTTGTGCCGCGGACGCACCTAGACAATCGCGCCTGCGGCGAAACTGGAATTATGATGGCCAACGTTCATGGAAGAAAATGCGCGCTGATTACCGGTGTGACCGGGCAGGACGGGGCTTATCTCGCGCAATTGCTGCTGGACAAGGGGTATGAAGTTCACGGTGTGAAGCGCCGGTCCTCGTCCTTCAACACCGGCCGGATCGAGGATATCTACCAGGATCCGCACGTCGAACACCGCAATTTCGTACTGCATTATGGGGATCTGACCGATTCAACCAATCTCATCCGGATCGTGCAGGAGGTCAAACCGACCGAAATCTACAATCTCGCGGCGCAAAGCCATGTCTCCGTGTCTTTTGAATTACCCGAGTACACTGCCAATGCCGACGCGATAGGCACGCTGCGGTTGCTGGAGGCGATCCGCATCCTCGGGATGGAGAAGACCACCCGGTTCTATCAGGCCTCGACCAGCGAATTATACGGCCTTGCGCAGGAATCGCCGCAGAACGAAAAAACACCCTTCTATCCCCGCTCGCCTTACGGCGTGGCCAAGCTTTATGCCTATTGGATCACGGTCAATTACCGCGAGGCTTACGGAATGCACGCGTCCAACGGCATCCTGTTCAACCACGAAAGCCCGCTACGGGGCGAGACCTTCGTGACCCGCAAGATCACCCGCGCCGCCGCCGCCATTGCGCTGGGGCGGCAGGACAAATTGTACCTCGGGAATTTGGATGCGAAACGCGATTGGGGCCACGCCCGCGAATATGTCCGCGGGATGTGGATGATGATGCAGATGGACGAGGGGGACGATTACGTGCTGGCCACCGGCGTCACTACTGAGGTTCGCGAATTCGTGCGCTGGGCGTTTGAGGATGCGGGGATCCCGGTTGAGTTCCGGGGGGCTGGCATTGACGAGAAAGCCTATGCCAAGGACGACGGCCGCCTGCTGATCGAGGTCGATCCGCGCTATTTCCGCCCCACCGAAGTGGAATCGCTGCGGGGCGATCCGGCCAAGGCGCGGGAAAAACTCGGCTGGCAGTACGAGACCTCTGCGCGCGAACTGGCGCGCGAGATGGTCGCGGCGGACATGGTGCTGATGCGCGACGCACCCATTTCCAAGGGTGCCTGAATGGCCGATGCGGCGTTTCCGCTGGCGGGCAAGAGGGTCTATGTCGCGGGCCACAAGGGCATGGTCGGCGCGGCTATCGTCCGCCGCCTAGCGCAGGAAAGCTGCACCATCCTGACCTCCGACCGGACAATCGATCTGCGCGAACAGGCGGCGGTGCGCGCATGGATGGCGCAGGCGAAACCCGACGTGGTGATCGTCGCGGCGGCAAAGGTCGGCGGAATCCTGGCCAACGACCGCTTCCCGGCGGAATTTCTTTACGACAACCTCATGATCGAGGCCAATCTGATCGAAGCCGCGCGGCAGCAACAGGCGGAAAAGCTGCTGTTCCTCGGATCATCCTGCATCTATCCCAAACTGGCCGAACAGCCGATCCGCGAAGAGGCACTGCTGACCGGCCCGCTGGAACCCACCAACCAATGGTACGCGATTGCCAAGATCGCCGGGATCAAGCTGTGCCAGGCCTATCGCCGCCAATATGGTTGCGACTTCATCAGCGCGATGCCCACCAATCTGTATGGTCCCGGCGACAATTACGATCCGGAAGGCAGCCATGTCCTGCCCGCGCTGATTCGCAAGGCGCATGAAGCCAAGCTGGCCGGCGCCGCGTCGATCGAAATCTGGGGCACCGGAACCCCGCGCCGCGAATTCCTGCATGTCGATGATCTGGCAGATGGCTGCATCTTCCTGGTCAAGCATTATTCCGGCGAAAAGCATATCAACCTGGGTTCCGGCACCGACATCACCATTGCCGAACTGGCCGCGAAGGTCTGCGAGATCGTCGGCTTCACCGGCACCATCACCAGGGACACCGGCAAGCCGGACGGCACCCCGCGCAAGCTGATGAGCGGCGAGAAGGTGGCTGCTATGGGCTGGACGCCCCGGATCGGTCTGGCCGAAGGGATCGCCCATGCCTATGCCGAATTCCTGGCCGGAAATGTGAAGCAGAATACCGTATGACCCGGCCGGTGTGCTGATCGGGCATGAAGCTGCTTGTCCTCGGGCTCAATTATGCGCCGGAACCGGTTGGCATCGGTCCCTATACCGCCGGGCTGGCCGAAGCGCTGGCAGGGCGCGGGCATGACGTCGCCGTGATAGCCGGAAAGCCTTACTATCCCCAGTGGCGGCCCTATGACGGCCAGCCCAGGCGGCGCACGACTGCGGTCGAAAACGGCGTCAGGATAATTCGCGTGCCGCATTACATCCCGGCCAACCCCAGCGGGGCGCGCCGCATCGTGCATCATGCCAGCTTCGCCGCCTCTGCCTACGGCCCCGCAATGGCCGCCGCCAGGGACCGGCCCGATCTGGTTTTCACCATCGCGCCATCCATGATGTCGGTTCCGGTGGCTGCCCGGGCCGCCCGCGTGGCAGGCGCGCCGCTGTGGCTGCACATCCAGGATTTCGAAGTGGAAGCCGCCTTCGCCACCGGCTTGCTCAAGGAACATTCCGGCGCAGGCAGTCTTGCCCGCCGGGTGGAACGACGGATGATGAAGATGGCTGATCTGATTTCCACCATCAGCCCGCAAATGTGCGCCCGGCTGGGCGCGATGGACGTGGTCAGTCCGGAAGACGTTTACGAATTGCGCAACTGGAGCAACGCGGCGTTCGATTTCGCCGCAGCCGATCCGGAAACCTATCGCCGGCAATGGGGTCTGGAGGGCCGAAAGGTCGCGCTCTATTCCGGCAATATCGCCAATAAGCAGGGCATCGAAATCCTGATCGAGGCGGCGCGGTTGCTGGCAGGGCGCGATGACATCACCTTCGTGATCTGCGGCGAAGGGCCGGGCCGGGCACGGTTGGCGCAATTGGCCGAGGGATTAGCCAACGTGCAATTGCACGGGCTCCAGCCAATGGAACGAATGGGCGATTTCCTCTCGCTCGCCAGCGTCCATCTGTTGCCGCAGATTGTCGGCGCGGCGGATCTGGTGCTGCCTTCCAAACTGACCAACATGCTGGCTTCCGGCCGCCCGGTGGTTGCCACCGCCAATCCCGGCACTGGGCTTTATGAGGAGGTTGACGGCTGCGGAATCGCCACGCCTCCAGGCGATGCGCGGGCGCTTGCCGCTGCGGTCGCGGCGCTGATGGATGATGAACCAAAGCGTCTTGCGCTGGGCAAGGCGGGCAGACGCCGCGCTGCCGACAGGTGGTCTCGAGATACCATCATCGAAGGCATGGAAGCGCGCATGATGCGATTGATCGCCGAAAAGGGCGGACGATCATGAGCCGCAAACGCCTGTCACTGGGGATCGCCTCCTACGGTCTCGACAAGATCGTGGTGGCCGCGATTCAACTGCTGATGGTGCCGGTGCTGGCCAATTACTGGGGCCTGACGCTGTTCGGCATCTGGGCGATGATGATCACCATTCCGGCTTTTCTGGTGCTGAGCGATTTCGGAACGGTCAATTCGGCGCTCGCCCGGATGACCCGCTTCGTCGGACGCGATGAGTGGGAGGCAGCCCGGGTCACATTGCACACCGCCTGGCTGGTCACTTGCGGTATCTGCGCCATAGCCTGCGGGGTCATCGGGGGTCTGCTCTGGTGGCTTCCGGAAGGGCTGTTGCCCAGCGCCGAAGGTTTTTCCCCAAGCGACGCACGGCTGACGTTGCTGGTTCTGCTCGTCTATGGGCTTTCCACCATCCTGTTTCGCCTGAACACCGCAGTCTTCCGTTCGACCATGCAGTACACCTTGTCGGTCTGGTGCAGCATGGGGAGCTATGCGCTCGAGAATGCCGGGGTGATCATCGCGGTTGTATCGGGTGCAGACCCCCTGACGGCGGCCTTGGTCCTGCTGGTTCTGCGGCTGGCCGCCATCGCCTTTGTTCTCGCCGTGAGTTTTCGGCGCTTCCCCCGACTTGCGCCGGGTTTCCGTGCTGCGTCCCGTAGCGAACTGGGCGAGATGTGGCGCCCCGCCCTTGCCGCGTCCGTGCTCGGCTTCGGGCTGGCCGCCTATCTACAGGGCAGCGTCGTGATGCTGGGCGCGCTTGCGGGAGCCGCAGCGGTCCCCGCATTCATCGCAGTACGGACCATTTCCCGGCTGGGTACACAAATGTCGACCTTGATCTCGATACCGGTGGCGCAGGAATTCGGGAACGCGCTGGCAAAGGAGGACCGGCACAAGGCGGGCCGATATTTCGCTCTGGTCGCCTTTCCCGCGGCGACCATGGCGCTGGTCATGGGCCTGGGCCTGGTTCTGCTCGCGGAGCCGGCGATCCGCCTGTGGACCGGCGGAGTGATCGAGACCGACAGAACCCTGATCATCTTCATGGCGGTTTCATCCTTCGGCGCCATTCTGTGGAACCCGCTGTCGAACCTGATCCTGGTGATCAACCGTCAGGCGGTGTTTTCCTACGCCAATCTGGCAATCAGCGCGGCCGGGCTGCTGGTGATTTACGGGTTGGCCGGCAGGATGGGGGCAGCCGCTGCAGGCCTGTCCTTCGCGCTGGTCGATCTGGTGACACTCGCCTGCGTCGCCGCTTTCATCGCTCGCCACTGGCTGCCAGACAGCGAATTTCGCGCCGGGATCATGAGCGCCTTGGCCGAACTCCACTCCGCCCTCCGGCGAATCAAGCCCTTGAAGCGCCGTGAATAGACCGCCCCTTAACCGTTGCAACGCAGTAAGCCGTCATTTAGCTGTTCCCACCAACACCGCGTCCCGGATCGCTGGCGCAGGAGAAAATTTTGACCAGAATTGTGGCTATGGTGCCGGTCCGCAAGGGATCGCAGCGCGTGCCGGGCAAGAATGCGCGCGCCTTTGCGGGCACGACCCTGCTCGACCTGAAGCTGGAAGTGCTTTCCGGCGTGGGCGGCATTTCGGAGGTCGTGGTCAGTACCGATTGCGAGGAATGCATGGGCATCGCACGAAATCGCGGTGTCACGGTTCAGGTGCGCGATGACCATTACGCCGGCTCGGCGGTGAGCAATGATATCCATTGGCGCCACATTGCCGAATCGACCCCGGGCGACATCGTGTTCATGACCCAGGTCACCAGTCCGCTGGTCCGGCGATCAACCCATGCAAGGGCCATCCGTCTCTACCAGGACTCGCTCGAGCGGCATGACAGCCTGAATTCGGTGTCGCCTGAAAAGAAGTTTCTCTGGCTGGACGGCAAGCCGATCAATTATGATATCGACCGGACCCCGAAAAGCCAGGACCTGCCCGACATCACGTCGCTCAACTTTGCCATCACCATCATCGACCGTGCCCTGATGATCGAACGCGGCAATGTTGTGGGCCGCACACCGCAATTCATCGTCTTCGACAAATTGGAATCGGTGGATGTCGACGACATGACGGACTTCGTCACGGCCGAATCGATCTTTCTGCAACAGGGCCGCGACTGGCTGCTGGATTGACATGGAGCAGGACAGCCCGAAGCCGGCGTACAGCACCTATGTGTTCGATTGCGACGGGGTGGTGCTGAATTCCAACGAGTTGAAAACGCTCAGTTTTCGTGAGGCAGCGCTGCCCTATGGCGAAGACATCGCCGATGCGCTGGCCGAGTATCACGTCAAGCACCGCAGCGGGACGCGCTTCGAGAAATTCCGCTATTTGCTCGAGGAACTCGTGCCCCCGGGGACCAAGGGGCCGGATTACGATCAACTGCTCGAACTCTTCGCCGACGCCGTATGGAGCCGCTTGCTGGCCTGCGACGTAGAGCCGGGCCTCGCGGATCTGCGGAAACGGACGGCAGGAGCGCGCTGGCTGATCGTTTCCGGCGGTGCCGAAGCCGAATTGCGCAAGCTTTTCCCGCTGCGCGGAATTGCGGAGTATTTCGATGGGGGGATTTTCGGCAGCCCGCATGACAAGGGCGCAATCCTCGCTCGCGAAATCGCCAATGGCAATATTGCGGGGCCAGCCTTGTTTATCGGGGACAGCGCTTGCGATTATGACGCCGCGAGCGCGGCCGGGCTGGATTTCGCTTTTGCGACATGGTGGAGCGGCGAGACTGGCTGGCCCGCCTACGTGGCCAGTCGCGGGATCCCGGCGGTAAGCGGCCTGTCGCAAATCACTTGAGCATCGCGACCTTCAGCGAAAACATTTTCCTACACGCGAACTTATATATAGCTGGCACCGGGTCTTGTCCTGAACGGAGACCCCAATGCCCCCGAAATCCCGTATCGAAACGCCTGCCGGATATGCGACCTCCGTCGCTGTCGGCTATTCCGACAATGCCGGCGACCTTGCTCTGGTAACCGCCATCACGCCGCTGCCGGTGTCGGTGACCGCCGCTACTCCGCCTCCGCCGATGGCGGGCACTGCCTCGGCTTCCGGGCTGGTCGGTCCGTTCGCAACAGCGGCCGGAATGCCGATCCATCTGCAGACCGGCGGCACCTGGGAAGGGCGTGTTTCGCTGCTCCGGTCGGTCGACGGCGGGGCAACCACCAGCGGGCTTACCGCTGCGGGTATGCGCTGGGCCAGCTTCACGGTGAACGTCAACGAAGTGGTCTGGCAGGACAGCGATCCCGCAGCGACCTTCTATCTCGCTATCACGCTGGCCAGCGGCGCCGTATCCTACCGGGTGTCGCAATGAGCGCGCTCGATTTCGCTGCCCGTGCGCTGGCACTGCAGGCAGCGGCGCAGCGCCCGCTGACCTTCACCGAACTGGCGGCTGCGGACCTGCCCGAAAGCATCACCCGGATCGAAAGCCATGGCTATGCGGCGCCGGGATTGGGCGCGGCCAGCTATGTTAGCGACAGCAAAGCTGACGGCGAACTGATGGCTGCCCATCCCGCCGCCATGTTCGCTGGCGCTGGTGACCGGCTTTTCCGCCTGACGGGCGATGCGGATGGTTTCATTACACCTGAACAGATGGGCTGCCCGACCTACGCGCCCGGAACGAACCAGCAGCCGTTCATCCAGGCCGCGATCGACTATGCGCTGGCTGCCGGTCTGAACGGCGTGCGGTTCACCCAGAGCAATTACGAATTGTGGTGCCCCTTGCGGACAGCCGAATTCAGCCTGAACACCGACCATAGTGGATGCTTCATGGTCGTGAGCGGACAATTGACACTGGAAAGCAGCCACC
Organism: Allopontixanthobacter sp.; assembly: GCF_034376665.1. Classification (NCBI taxonomy): domain Bacteria; kingdom Pseudomonadati; phylum Pseudomonadota; class Alphaproteobacteria; order Sphingomonadales; family Erythrobacteraceae; genus Allopontixanthobacter; species Allopontixanthobacter sp. Next base: position 16,725 of record NZ_JAXMJI010000061.1, read on the forward strand.
CCCTCCGCTCGCAGCTCAATTGCAAGGGGCCCGGAGGGGGAAGCCTGGCAAGCGACTATCAGGTGATGGACACGATCGCCTACGGCAATGATGTGATCTGGCGGGGCCACGGGATCAAGATTACCGGCACCGTGAGCGTCGGCTCCCCGCAGGTTCCGGTCAGGGACCTCGCGATGGTCCGGATCCGTAACCTGATCCTGTTTTCCGATGCCGTCGGGGTGCAGAACACCGACTGGCCCGCCCTGGCCCCCAGCCGAGATCCGAGCCGGGAGAATAGCTGGGACATCTCCAACAAGGGGGTCTATTTCCAGCAGGACAAGCAGGCCGGGATCGTCCACGCCGAAAATCTCGATATAATCGGATTCCTCGGTGAATGCGTCTTCAGCTCGGGTCAGGGCAAGGGCGGTTTCGTCGGCCGCAATCTGGTACTCAAACACACCAACGGACAGGCGCTCAACGCCAATGGCCCGGAAATATTCGATGTGGACGGGCTCTACGCGGAAAACTGCGCCTTTTCGATCGAGGGCTGGGGCGGCCAAACTCGCGGCAAGATCGTCAACGCCACCTTTGTCAAATCGAAGACCGGCGGCGTATCGGGCGGCACGGCCTGGACATCGCCGCGGCGCGACGATGGCAGCCTGCCGATGTTGTATATCGAGGCGACATTGCAGGATTGCGGCGATTTCTATCCGGGCTCCTACCTCAGCGGCAAACTGACCCTGATCGACACGCAGCTAGCCGTCGTGCTGGTTCATTCGGCCCAGGTGATCCGCGATGTGGATCTGGACATAACCACGATCTGCGACAAGCGCGCGGACATCATCGCGGTGCGGTTTGCTCCGTTCCCGACATCGGCCGCGCGTTCGATCGAAAACGTCAACATCCGGCTCCATGGCATGGCGACGGCGGAAGCGCGCACCGCGGGCCGCGGGATCGGCAGCTTGCTGTCACAGACGGGATCGCTTGGCCCCAACAATTTCGTGCGCGCGTCCGGCCAATTCAAGAAGATCGGAGTGGTCAGCGGCGGACCCCTGCCCGATTTCTACGTTTCGATCATCGATAGCGGCTTCGAACTGACGGATCTGGGCGGCCCGGTCTTTTTCGCTCCTGCAACGACCCCGACTCCGGACATCGGCGTGGGCTGGATTCGGCCCAGTTTCAGCGGGGCAAGCGGCCTGTTCACGATGAACCTGCCCGCCAACGTCAATCAACACAACGATGGCGCGATGGTCACGATCGAGCACCGCGATACGACGTCGGTCAACGCGGTCCTCGATGTCGGCGGGGTGGCGCTGCTCGGCTTTCGCGACCGCCTGCGGCTGCGGGCGGACAAGATCCACAACCGCTGGCGCGTGATGGAAGCGCCGCTGCCTCGCGCCGCAACCGGTTCGGTCACCATCCCTGCCACCGCGCTCGACGCGCAGGCCGGGCCATTCACGCTGGCGCTCCTCGGAACGCGCGCGTGGCACCAGCCGCTGGTCACGCCGGTGACGGCACTCGCGGGGTACATCGTCAGCGCCGTGAGGGCGGAAACCGACCAGATCCGCTTCTGGCTCCGCAACATCGATGGCGCGAACCCGGCTGCAGAAGTCGCCGTCACCTTCCGTGCCAGCGTGAAGATTGCCAGCTAGGCGATCATCCGCCCAGACCGGCCTCGGCCAGCACCTTCGCGATGTTGCTGCGGTAGCGGGCGAAGGTGTAGTTCTGCGCCTCCGCCTGCGCGTGGGCGCGGAAATGGTCGAGGCGGTTACGGTCGTCGACAAGGGCCATCATCGCGCCGAGGAGACTGCCGGTATCGATCTCCTCCAGCATGATGCCGGTATCGGGTGTTGCCGCCAGCGCCGCATTGCGCGACTGGATCAGCGCCATCCCCGACGCCAGCGCTTCGTAAAGAACAATCCCGGCACCCTCGAAATAGGTCGGCAGCAGAAACACGTGATGTTCTGACATGATGCGCGGCACGTCGGCGCGGGCGACGGTGGGGATGAAATCCACCCGGTCGGCGAAGCGGGCGAAAGCTTCCTTCGGCACACCCATTTTTCCGACCAGCGTCAAACGGGCCTGGCTGGCAGGAATTTGCTCGATCGCTTCGAGCACGTGATGGATGCCCTTGCGCGGGATTAGCTGGCCGAGAAACAGGAACCTCACCGGTTCGCCAGGCGGGACTGGCGCAGGCTTGGGGAGGTCCGCATACAGGCTTTCGTCGAAACAGTAATTCAGTACCCGGGTCTTTTTCGCCACCGCCGGATCGGGGCAGCCTTGCGCCAACGTCGCGCGGGCAAACTCGCTTCCGACCACAATCCTGTCGGCCTCAGCATATTCGCGGTCATCGCGCTCGATCGTCCAGTCGGGGATTCGCCGATGACCGGGCAGGAAATAGTCGCCGTACTCGCCGAGGATTTCCTCCATGATCCGGTTGTAGACCCGGAAATCCCCGTTGGTCCGGTCGAGTATGCAAAACCGGCCGAGGTCGCGGGCGAGTTCGAAACTCTCCAGCGCGCTGGAATTATAGCCCCACAGCGCGAATTCCCGATCCGACCGGATTTCCCGTTCGAGAAATCTGGCAAACCGGCGGTTACCCGCAAGGTCCAGCCGGACCGCCGTCTTCTCCAGCCCGGCTCGCGCCGCGATGCGTTCGAGCCATTCGAACAGGCCGGCCGATTTGACCAGTTCCGGATCGAGCGCCGGGTGCTCGAAGCGGCGAAATTCGTCATGGACGCGCTGCCTTAGGCGGCCCGGCAGATAGCGTTCGATCCGGTAAGGCCATTCCTCCGGCTTGTAGAAGATGCTGGTGGCGTAGAACTGGAGCCGCCCCAATTGCTGGACCGCGGTTGCTGTCTGCCAGCTATGCTGGGTCCCGGGGTGGAAGACGGCGACGTTCACCAAGCGATGTTCCCGTTCCAACCGTCGGCGCCGTTCATGCCGGACTGATGGCAGAGCCATGCGGCATTGCAAATTGAATTCTTGTCTTGCCGCAAGGGAAGGCTAGAACCCCGGCCACAACGGAAAATTGCCACGGGTTCTGCAGCATGACCGTTGAAAACGGCTCGATCGAACATTTGCGGGTAAACTGGGTGTCCCATGGTTACGGCTATGGCGGGGACCTGATGTATTTTGGCGAGATTTTCGCTCATTTTCTCGCGCTCGCCCCGGCCATGTCGGTCATCGTCGACCGCAAGGCGAATTTCGAAAATCCTTACAACCTGCCGCTCCGGCCGCTGATGCGGCTCTTTTCCATCCCTCTCAAGCGGCGCGCGGAAGGCGGCCAGATCTACGATACGGAGATCAGGCTGCCATCTCCGGGGTTGCTGGCGCGCTTGATCCGGCTTCCGACCGATGTGTATATCGCGATCGAGTTTACCCCGGCATCGCTGCTGGCGGTGGCAGCCGCAGCGACCCGGAAAGGCAAACCGCTGGTCCTGCTGGTCGAATCCGATCCCGCCGGCCGCGGCGGCAGCACCAGTCCGGCAATCAGGGCCGTCAAGCGCTGGGCCGTGCGCCGTGCCGCAATCGTGCAGACCAACAGCGCAAAGGGCCGAGATTACCTTGTCGGCCAATTGGGGGCGGACCCCGCAAAGGTGCGTGTCGCACCCTATCTGACATCACGGCCGCCGGGCCCGGCATCCACGATCGCCGATAGCGGCGGTCCCGTGCGGATGCTGTTCGCCAACAGCATCAGCCCGCGCAAGGGACTGCGCCAACTGCTGACCGCGCTCGCTGCGCTCACCCCCGCCGACCGGGCGAGGATCGATCTCACGATCGTCGGGGACGGCCCCGAGCGCGCCGAACTCGAGGCAGTGGCCGCCGCGCTGGGCATGGGCGGCCGGCTCCGTTTCGAAGGCCGCAAGCGCTATGCCGAACTGGGCGAATATTACGCGAGGTCCGATGTCCTGCTGGTCCCGTCGCTCGCCGATTACCGCTCCCTCGCCAGCTTCGAGGGTCTTGCCTACGGCCTCGCGCTCCTGAACTCCACCAGGGACGGCGCCACCGATGAAACGGTCCGGGAAGGGGTGAACGGGTTCGCCATCGATCCGCACGATCCCTCGCAGATCGCCGACCGGATCAGCCGCTTGGTCAACGATAGGGCATTGCTGCTCTCGATGCGCAAAGCGTCGGCCTCCTTATACGAAGCGCGCTTTTCCCTCGAACGCATTGCCGCCAATCTGGCCGAAAGCGTCAGGCTGGCTCATGCCTGCAAGTAGGCAACCGCAGGATTGCGCTGGCTTGAACCGTTTGCTGCACTCAACTAGAACCGCAGGCGGGTGGAGCGTCGATACCGGGGTGGAGTCAGCAGATGTATGAAGCGGTCATGCTGGCCAACCTGCTGCTCTGGATCATCATGGCTGTGCTGTTCATCCGCCAACCTGCCGCATCCGCCTTCCATCCTTTCGCGTTCTATCTGGCGTTTCACTTCCTGGTCTTCGTGATCCGTCCGCCGCTGGTATATTACCGCGGGTATGATCTGATCTACACGGCGTACCAGTTTCAGCCGAGCATGGCGGAAAAGACTACCGCCCTGCTGGCAACGATGCTCGGCCTGATCGCGTTCGGCCTCACCAATCTCCATATCGCCCGCACCCCGATCAGCTTTTCCCGCGGCCGCGTGGACGAGATCATGCGCAACCGTCTGGGGAAGCCGTTCCTGCTCATGGCGCTCCTTCTTGCCCCCGTCGCGGTCTATTCGATGCTTACATCCTGGGCGACCGATATTTCGGGCGCCGGGCAGATGATCACCGACAGCGCGACCGGCATAGCCGTCAACACGCAGTCAAACGGCTATTTCTACGAATCGCGCCTGATGCTGGGGCCGATCGCCGTCATTTTCGCATGGATCACCCGGTTCCGCTGGTATTCCTTCATACCCTTGATCCTGTTCATCATTCTTGGTGGCGGGACCGGTACGCGCGGGCCGTTCATGCTGGCCGCCGTCGCTATGGGTCTGATCTGGTTGTATGAAAGCAGGCGCTTATGGCCGAGCGCGAAGATGGTCCTCGCCGGCCTTGTGGTGCTCGGGGTGTTCAATCTGGTCGGGCAGGATCGCGGCTACGCAGTCCGCGGACTGTTTGTCGAAGAACAGGTGGAATCCTGGGAATCGGAGGGCGACGCCCGGTTTCTCGAAGGCATGGATGCGGGCAATCTCGAGTATATGGAGTATCTCACCTACGCGATCCCGGAGCGCACCGGCACCTACACCTATTTCCTCGGTAATCTGCAGGCCTTGACCGAACCTGTTCCCCGTGTGCTGTGGGAAGGCAAGCCGCTTGGCGAACCGATCAAGTTCTTTTCGCTGTTCGATTACGGTACCCCGATGGGCATGACCCGGTCTCTGCCCGGCGAAGGATGGTACAGCCTGGGCTTTGCTGGAGTGTTCCTCTGGTGCGCTCTTTTCGGCGGCGTGTGGGGAGCGTTCTACGAATATTTCGCCCGCGGCAGGCCGACCAATCTCCGTCTGCTGGCCTATATGATTCTGCTTCCGCTTTCGATCCTGTTTTACCGGGATGGTGTGCTGGTCACCATGTTGCGGTTTCTCATCTTCCTCGTCTTTCCCCTGATAGTCCTGAATTTGTCGATGCGTTTGCTCGGCGTAAGAACTCCGCGCCTGACATCGGGTGGGATGGGAAGCGGTGATGCTCCTGCCGCTCTTTCTGCAGTCGGAAGCGGCCATGTGTCTCAAGCCGCACCGAACCGGGCCCAGAAAGCGCGCCTTGCGGCTCCCACCGCGATTGCCCGAAAGCTGCCGCGCGCCTATCGTTCACGCAATCTTGCGGCCGGTCCGCGCCGGTGACCGGAACTCTGTCCGGCCTCCATATCGGCCTGTTGACGGCCTCGGCCTCCCGCTCTGGTGGCGGCGTGTTCGAGGCAGTGGTCCAGCAGGCCCGGATAATCCGGTCGTTGGGAGGCGCGGTGAGCGTCTTCGCACTGGCGGATCAACGATCTGCGGAGGATGCCGAACGCTTCGCGCCCAGTCAGGTTCACCACCTACCCATGACCGGGCCGGCCCAGATCGGCTTTGCGCCGGGACTGGTTTCCGCGCTGCTGGAAGCCGATCTCGATCTTTTGCACCTGCACGGCATCTGGATGTACCCGTCCCGCGCCGGGTCGGACTGGGCGCAGCGCACCGGCCGCCCCTATCTCGTCAGCCCGCATGGGATGCTGGATCCCTGGATCACCGCCCGGGGACAGGCAAAGAAGTCGCTCGCTCGGATCGGCTACGAACGGGCAAGCTGGCGGGGGGCAACAGTCATGCACGCGCTTACCGAGCGTGAAGCGGGGGACATTGCCGCCGAAAGCGGGCGAAGCGACACAATCGTCATTCCCAATTCCGGCCCACCTGCGGGCGAACCGCGCGACGCCGCCGGGCCCGCGCATTTCCTCTATCTCGGCCGCATCCATCCCAAGAAGAATATCGCTGCGCTGATCGACGCCTGGACCATGCGAGCCGAAACTCTGGAAGCGGCAGGTGCCCGGCTCACTATCGCTGGTTGGGGGGACCAGCGCGACGTCGACCAGCTCCGCAGCCGGGTGTCGGGCGGACCCGGTTCAATCCATTTCGTGGGTCCGAAATACGGCGCGGAAAAGGCCGCCCTGATGCGGGATGCGCGGTTCTTCGTGCTGCCATCCCAAAGCGAAGGACTGCCGATGGCCGTGCTGGAGGCATGGGCTGCTGGCACTCCGGCGCTGATGTCGCAGGAGTGCAACCTGCCCGCTGGTTTTACCTCTGGCGCAGCGATCGACTGCGGACTTACTGCCAAGACGATCGCAACTGCGCTCGACCGCGCCCTGGAGCTGCCCGACAGCGATTGGCAGACGATGTCGGACGCGGCGTTGGAGCTGGCGGGGCATATGTTCTCGTCCGAAGCCGCGGCCCGGCAATGGGGCGAGGCCTACCGGGGCCTGGCGCACACTAGCAAGGCAGTGCCGGCATGAGCCCGCTCGATGCGCGCACCAGCCGGCCGCTCGAAGGCGGTGCCAGTTTCAGCCTCGGCAACCGGATGGCTCGCGCGGCCTGGGCGCTGGCGTGGCTGCTGCTCGCGCGGTGGACGCCGCCGCCGGTGCATGGATGGCGCAGGCTGGTGCTGATTGCCTTCGGGGCGAAGGTGGGGCCCGGCGCCCGCGTTTACGCCAGCACGAAAGTGTGGTTTCCGGCCAATCTGGAACTTGGCGCGAATGCGCTGATCGGTCCCCGAGTCACTCTGTACAATCAGGGACGGATCGTGATCGGGCGGCGCAGCGTGGTCTCGCAAGGCGCGCATATCTGCGCCAGTTCGCATGATATTCGCGATCCGCATTTCCAGCTGGTGCTGCGCCCCGTGACGCTGGGCGAAGATTGCTGGGTCGCCGCGGAAGCGTTTGTCGGCCCGGGAGTAACCATGGCGGACGGCTGCGTGCTCGCCGCGCGCGGGGCGCTGTTCGAAAATGGCGACGCATGGGCGGTTTACCGCGGCAATCCCGCAGCGGCGATCAAGCCGCGCGAGAGGCTCGCTGACTGAACCCCTTCCGGGTTCACCGCTCCATAGGATCGAGCCGGATGCTGCCGAACTCCAGCTCGCCCGCACCCGGCGTGATCCTGAAGATCAGGAATTGTCCTTCACATGCGCCGGTAATCCGCAGCACCCCGGACATACGGGTGTCCGATGCCCGCCTGGCCGCGAGAGGTAAGGCCCCTTGCGCGCTGCAAGCGGAAAGAGCCTCGATCCGGTTGCTGACGCGCCCGTCGGCCCCCACCGCCCGCCACGACAGGCGGTAGCTCCCCGATGGGAGAACCAGCATCTGGCGCGCGAAGTTGCGGGTGAAGGGCGCGGTGTTTTCCAGCACCAGGCCGCCGCCGCGGCCGGCGCTTCGCAGCCGGATCGAACCGTCGGAATGCTTCTGCCAGCCAAACGGCGAGGGATCGTTCCCGAGCCCGCCCGTCAGGTCGGGATCGCTTATAATTGCGCCGCGCGCCGGGGCGCAATGTTGCTGCCACAGGTCATGGGCGGGCGTCACTGCATCCTCCGTGATCAGCCTGCGGACAAGGGGCGAAATTCCTCCGCATCCGAGGGGAGTATCCTTCGACAGCAGTGCGGCGACCTGGGCACGCTGTGCCAGTTGCGCGGGGCCGAGTACGCCGGTCGGATTGAAATAGACCGGCAACCAGCCGGGCCTTTGGGCAAGTCGCCCAACCAGCATGGCGCGTCCCGCAGCGCTGCTTTCAAACGGTGCCAGCAGCTCGGGCCGCCCAGCCTGCGCCGGTTCGCGCCGCAGCATTGCGTCGAGCCGCTGAGCAGCGACTGCATAATCCCCGCCAAGCAGGGCAACCTGCATCCAGTAGGTCTGCGTCACCGTGTCCCGCCAGCCGAGTTGCCCGCTCACCCGGAAAGCGCTGTCCGCCGCGGCGATCCTGCCCTCGCCCAGCCATGCTGCTCCAAGCAAGGCGGTGCTGGCTGGCTCTAACGGGGAGCGGATGGTGGCCCGGCGGGCGAGCTGCGCCGCAGCGGGAAAGCGGCCGGCGGCCAATTCGATGGCCGCGGCGCGCCGCAGACTGGCGTCGGCAAACAGGGCCGGAACACCGCCCGCAGCCGGCGAGACCGAGGGGGTTTCCGCAATGATCCGGTCCATACCGCTGCCGGTGGCGGCAATGGCGAATAGCACCATAAACGCCGCAAGCGCTGCCCGAGTCCAGGGAGTCGGACGCGCCCGGACCGGTTCAGCCAACCGCCTTCTCGCGCTCGTCGCGGTAGCTGTAATAATCGTAGCCGTAATAACTCGAATAGCTGTTCGATGCGTCCTTCGGATCGAACTTGGTCAGCACCGCGCCGAGGATGTTGGGCCGCATGGCCTTGAGGCGGCGGAGGGATGATTTGAGCGCGCCGCGGCGGCCCCGTGCCGCCTCCACCACGAACACCACCCCGTCGACCAGCACCGACAGCATCGGCGCGTCGGCGAGGCCGAGGACGGGCGAGGAATCGATGATCACCAAATCATACTCGCGGGCCAGCTCGTCGATGATTTCCTGCATCCTTACAGAGGCAAGCAATTCGCTCGGCGCGGGCGGGGTGGGGCCTGCTGTCAGGCAGGAAAATGCCTGTTCGCAATTGGTGTGAACCGCTTCCGCCAGTGTTGCCTGCCCGGTCAGAACCGTCGTCAGGCCGACCGAATTGTCGGTACCCGCGAAACGGTGCAGGCTCGGGCGGCGGATGTCGCCATCGACCAGGATCACCTTACGGCCCATGCGCGAGAAGGTGTGCGCCAAGGCGCGGCAGGTGACGGATTTTCCTTCCGAGGGCTGGCTGCTGGTGACCAGCATGGTCGGCGCGAGGCCTTGAGGCGTGGCATAGAGCAAACTGCCGCAAAGCGAGCTGTAGGCCTCCGCAATCGGGGCTTTGGGATCCGCCATTTCGTCTTCGATGGTCCCGGCTTGATTGACCGGGACGACCCCGAGCAGGGGAAGATCGAGCTTCTGCGCGACGTCTTCCGGGACCCGGATGGAATCGTCGAGTTCTGTCCGCAGGAATACCGCGCCGCCTGCAATGAAACTGCCGAGAATGAAGCCGATCCCCAAATTGAACATCAGATTGGGCGAGGACGGTGCCACCGGCACCCTTGCCTGGTCGATTATCGAGATATTGCTCGCACTGACCCCCGCCGCGGCGTTCAGCTGCTTGTAGCGTTGCAAAAGTTCGTCATACAATTGCCGGTTGGTATCCGCCTCGCGTTCCAGCAGGGCGTATTGCACCGAACTGTCCTGTTCCGACAGTGTTTCGCCCTTCAAGGTGTTCACTTGCGAGGCGAGCTGGATTTCGGTTGCCCGGGCGGCATCGTATTCCGTTCGGATCGCCAGCCGCACGCTGTTGGCGGCCGCATTCAGGTCCGCCTGGACCTGCGCCAGTTCCGCCCGGCGCGACACGATTTCGGGGTGGTCCTCCAGCCGGCGCGAGCTTTCTTCCGCGAGCGAAGCCTCCAGCGCGGCTCTGCGCCCGAGCAGAGAAGCGACAGTAGGGTCCGAACGCACAGAAGCAGAGCTGTAGAGCGGCGCATTGGCGATGGACTGCCACCGTGTTTCTGCACCAATCCGGTTCGCGCGGGCGCTGTTGGCCGCCTGGTTCAGCTGGATCAGGCTGGCCGTGGTAATCGATCCGCCGGCCCTGCCGGTATCTTCATCGACGGTGGGATCCGTCAGCCGGATCAGACCGGCACCGCGGGCATAGGTGTTGAGCGCCTTTTCCGAATTGGCCAGCCGTTCCTTCGCCTCGGTCAACTGATCGGACACGAAATCACGCGCATAGGCCGTCGAATCGAACTTGCGCTTGAGGTCGGCCTGGATGAACTGTTCGGCGTAGCTGTTGGCAATTTGCGCAGAGATCCCCGCGTCGGCTGACGTGAACAACACGGGAATAACCCGGGTGTTGCGGGGTGCGGGCACCTTCAGGTTGCGCTGCACCAGCAAAATGGCATCCATCTCGCGCAGCTTGTCATCGCTGCGAATCGCCTCGTCGTGGATGCCGAAGGCGTTGAAGAAGCGCGTGCTTTCCGAAAGATCGAGCGCATTCTCGACCCGCTCTGCCAAGGCATAACTGGTCACAACGTCGATCTCGGTATTGAGAAAGCGTTCATAGTTCCAGCTGTTGTCCTCGGCCGGCGTATCCTCGCTGCCCAGAACCCGCTGCGAGGTTTCGTTGACCTGGATGGTGACACGCGCGGTATATTGCGGAACGGCAAGCAGGGTCGCCGCCAGCGCTGCCGCCACACTCACGGTGACAATACTGAATATCAGCCAGCGGTTCCGGCGGATTACCGCCAGGATATAGTTCATATCGATCAGCGGGCCGCTGCCGTAAGTCTCCTCTTCCAAAAGGGAGACCTGTTTTGGATGGGTCAATGGGCTGTTCACCGGCTTATTCCTCCGCGCTCATGCGCTCAAAAGACGGTGAAAATGTTCAAGAGCGGCGTTGCCCTGAGAAAATCCCGGAACGCCGATTTCGAATTCGAGAAGCCCACAACGACGGTGTCGCCGGGTAGTATTTCCGGATCAGGCGCGAGGCCGTTGCGCAATTCGCGCAGGTCGAAACGCGCGCCGTACCGCTTCCCATCCACCTGGCGAAACACGAAAATCGAATCGTCGCGCGCGAGTTCGGACGGGCTTTCCGCCAGCGCCAGGGCACCGAGCAGAGTGATCCCCGGCTTGACTGCAAAGATGCCGGGACGATCGACTTCACCTTCGACGGTAACCGTCCGCGCGGCGCGCTCGATCACATTCACGGTCAGTTGCGGATTGCGCAGATAGCGCGCGCCTAGCCGGTCGGTCAGTTCGCGGGCGAATTCGGCCGGTGTAAGCCCGGCGACCATGACTTCGCCCAGCAGCGGCATCTGGATTGTGCCGCCATCGTCGATCGCAACTTTTTCCAGACGGAGTTCCGGTTCCTGCAGTATCGAAATCGATAGCACGTCGCCAGGCGCCATGACGCCCGATACCTGCGCAGAATTATCGGCCTTTTCCGGTATCGCGTCATAGGCGGCTATACCGGACGGGATGGACGGGTTGTCCGGTCCTGACTGGCATGCGGAAACCCCCAAAGCGAGTCCACTTGCGGCGAGCAGATTCAAAACGGCTTTCACGCGGCGTGCACTCCATTGGGCGGAACGGATTGCTGGAGCCTGCCGTGGCCTTCAATATATCCTTGGGCCGACGGCACGATCGGTTTGCTCGGCCGGGCGAGCAAAATACCCATCGCCGCCGCGGCAATAATTGCCAGCGACATCGACCGAAGCGGGTAATCGACCAGCGAATGCAGTCCGATGATCGCAGCAACAGCGGCAGGAAAATAGAGCGCCCGCCGCGCTTCGCCAGCCGACTGCCGGAACCGAGTGACCCCTGCGTAGGCCAACATGCCTGCCAGTGCAGCAATGGTCAGGCCGCCAAAAATGCCGGCCTCAAGCAGGAATTCCAGATAATCATTATGCACCCGGTTGGGGCTGGTCATGTCGACAATCTCCAGCCGCTCCACCGCCGCCAGCGTCGGAGCGGCGCTGCCGATACCGGCCCCGAAAGGCCAGTATGCAGCGATTGCGAAAAGGGCATCGCTCCACAGCTCGCTTCGAAAATCGGACTGTGCATCGAACCGCCCGGCAATCCGCTGGATCACGCCATTGTGCCGCAGCAGCCACGCGAGCAGGATTGCAGCAGGGACCAGGCTGCCAAGAAGCAAGAGCACGCGCCGGTGAATGCCGTGCCAGATCAGCGCGCAAAAGATCACTACTATCGGGATCAGCGCGATGCCCGTCCGCGAACCGGTCAGCACCACGCCAAGGACCAGAATGGCCAATGCGGTTATTGCAAGGCTGGCGGCCGACGTTTTCAGAACCCGCCCGCGCAGCGTCCGAAGTGTGGCTGTCGCTGCAACCATCCCGATCAGCAGCATATCGGCCTGTGCGTTCCGGTTGGCCTGGAAGCCGTTGAGAAAACCAGGGTTGGATTGCGAATAAATCCGCAAGGCAGTGTCGCTGCCTCCCACTATCTGCCCGGCCCCGAGAAGCAGGGACAGCAGGACCATCAGCAGAATCGCGGCAACCGCCCAGTTGAAGTCTTGCGAATGGAGCCGGCTCATCATCAGCATCGCTGCAACTGCCGGGATGATCGCCAGCAGACTGGCCGCAGTCCTGCCGGGGAACAGGCTCCAGCTGCGCCAGGTATCCCGCGCACCGACCAGATCGAGGGCTTCGGCCTGAATCTCCCGTCCGGGTAGCGCCTGCCAGACCGCCGGAGGCAAGGGAACCAGTTGCAGCAGCGGCAGCGCCACGACGAGAGCGGCGGCAATCCATGCCAGACGCGGCGGCGGTGGAAGGCCCGTCATCCGGCACGGGCCGTAGAGCGTCATCACCAGACATCCCGCGGCAATCAGCTGCAGCAGAAGTTCCGTCTGCGGCGCAGGCGTCCCGCCGCCCCCGAGCGTTATGGCGGCGATCAGCAACAGCAGCAGGGGCCAGAGATACGCCCGCGGCAAGACCTCTGCGCCAAGAACGCCAATTCCACCGCTTGAATTTCGGACAGTTGAGTTCCTGCGATCAGAGATAACGCCACGCCCCCCAAATACTTTGTTCAGGACAGGCCCGAACCGACCGGACCTATTCCTTTTGCGAGTTCGGCGGTTCAGCCCGGGCTGTCGCTGCCGCCGCCGGCTGCGACTGCGACTGCTGGGACAACACCCGCTGCGGCGAGAATGGCGAAAATGATCCCGGTGCCGCCATCCAGCTCGCTTTCCTCACCAGACTTAGAAGCGCTACGCACCCGCTCGGTGTTCTGCGCCGCAGTTGCTGCCGGTATTGCTGCCGGTATTGCCGCCGACGATCGGGTCGCGGCCTGAGCCGAAAATGAAAACACGAGTGCGCAAGTCGCAAAGGCATTAGCGATGTTCTTCGCAAGCGACATGTTTCTGGATTCCGGTGGTCTACTGCCCTAATGACCACCGCATTAAGTATTTTCACTTAGGTTGCAACCCCTTTGGCGGTTGCACAAAGCCGCGCGCCTGCTGTGCCCCGTCAAAAGGCCTTCTGGTGTACCATAACTCGCAGCGTACGCAGCAGGATCATGACGTCGCGATAAGGGCTCCAGCGGCTGATATATTCGAGATCCGCGCGCAACCTTCCGCGAAGATCGTTTTCATGGTCTGTCGCGCCGCGGAAGCCCCGCACCTGCGCGAGGCCCGTGAGCCCCGGGCGCAAGGCGTGACGGTTCCAGTAATGTCCATCAACTTCCCAGAACAGCTTGTCACCCGCCTGCGAACCGAGCGCGTGCGGGCGCGGCCCGACCACGCTCATGTCGCCAATCAGGACATTGATCAGCTGAGGTAATTCGTCGAGGCTGGTGCGGCGCAAAAACCGGCCCACTGCCGTAACGCGGTCATCCCCGCGCGATGCCGATCGGTTGCCATCCGCGTCCGCGCCTTCGACCTTCATCGAACGGAATTTCAGCATCTGGAAGAAGCGGTTCCCCCGGCCGAGCCGGCGCTGGGTGAAGAATATCGGGCCGCGGTCTTCCAGCTTGATCGCCAATGCGACGAGCAGCAGCACCGGTGCCAGCACAAACAGCGCGGTCCCGGCGACAGCGAGATCGAAAGCCCGCTTGACGGCCCTGGCGCGCAAACCCAGCGGACCGGTCGACACGATCAGGGAGATGCAATCCCCTTCGACTTCCATCCCCAGAGGTGCCAGTTTCTGGAGGCTGCCCGAAACCACCTCGCCGCGTACCCCGGCTGCACGAAGGACGAATACCCACGCCGGCCTGCGTGCTACGCTGCAGCTGACGACTACGCGGTCCATGTTCTGCAGGTAACGTCCCAACCTGTCGAGATTGTGGGGGTCGGTCGTATCGGCCAGCAGTCCATGCTCGGCGGCATCGATAACAAGGGAATTCGAAAGTTTAACCTCCGGACCGCCATCGTTGATCAGGAGCACATTGACAACTCGCGGTCCCCAGGTCAGCCGGACCAGCCAGAGCAGCGCCAGCCGGAACGCGACCATTGCAGCGCCGCTGAACAGCAGCCCCAGCGTAAAGGTGACCCGCGAAAAGTAGGCCGTCGATTTGGCGTAGAAGGTCACGAAAATCAGCAACGCCGATGCCACCAGCAATGCCAGCAATGCCCGCTTGATGGCAAACCGCGGCTCGAGCAGCGCCTTGATCGAATACGTGCTCTGGTAAAGTGCGATCGTTGTGTAGACGGGCAACAGCAGCTGCGCTTCCATCATCAGCAATGTGGCCGGCCATGCCATCTGGTATACCGCGCGGGCCATGAAGAACCCGCCGAGTATGCACAGCAGATCGGCGACGAGTAAAGTGAGATACATTCGCAGCCGCCACCGTTCCAGCGAAGGGGCAAGGGGTTTGGAAGATTGCGCAGCCAAGGGCAGCGATCGTATCGGCGCATTCATCAGTCGCGGCTTTGGGAAGGTTGCTGCATGCAGCAAATCCATAGCCGTATCGAATTCGACTTCAAGCGCGTTAAATATTCTTCTGATGAATACTTTCAAACGACGCTGAAAACAAAAAGAATTCGCGGAATTTCACCGGTTAATTCAATTCGATCACGGCCTCCGCTTTAAACGTCTCAATGACTTAGCGGCGGGAACCGGCAAATCTGGCAATTTCCGTCAGTCCCTGCCCGAGCAGCAATTCCGCATGCTGGCTGTTCGACAACAGGCTTTGGTGCAGCAGGACCAGTTTCGCCACCAACCGGTCGAGTTTCCGGCCTCGCCAGCGCTGCAATTGCTGGGAAATGTCTCGCTGATCCTTGAAGAAGACACGCCGCGCCTGGATTTCCCCCTTCATCGCGGAGGAAATGTCGCCGCGCGGTCCGATGCGGGCGGACAATTGCGCGAGCTGAACCGTGCGCCGCTCGAACGCCAACAACACGCCCACCGGGTTGAGCGACAATTCGTGCATCCGCTGCAGCTCGCCTGGCAGTTTGCCCAGTTCACCTGAAAGCACCGCGTTGACCAGCGGCATGAAGCCGTCCTCTTCGGTGGGCGCGCCAATTGCGGCCAGCGCCTCCGCGTCCGCGCTGCGCGGCGCCTCGGGCGATGCGTCGAGATAGAGCGCCAGCTTGGTCACTTCGGACTGGGCGAGCCGGACGTCGAGGCCGGCTCCGCGAGCTATCCTCTCGGCAATATCTCCGTTCAGGCGCAGGCCCGCGGCATCGGCCATGGTCCGAACCGAAGCGCTGACGCTGCCGAGGTCGGGCGGCCAGAACATCGCCACCAGCGCATCGCCGCGCTTTTCGAGCAATTTCGCGGTCCGCGCCTTGTCCGTCGCCGAAGTGGCGACGATCAGCACCGGGCAGACGGCCCCCTGGTCCTGGTCCATCCCGTCGAGAAGGATCTTGACGGCATCATGGGCCTCGTCACCGCTGGCGCGCACGAACAGATGGCGGGCATCGCCGAACAGGGACGTGGAGCGGGCTTCATCGCCAAGCCGGACCGGATCCTTGCGCAGGTCGCTGCCGGACAATTCGATCCGTTCCCCCGGGTCGTCCAGCAGGGCGATGATCCGGTGCGCCGCGGCGGAAGCACCGCCCTCGTCCGGGCCGCAGAAGAAGAACACGCTGCATTCGCGGGCCGCCCGGGCTGCCGCGCCGCCGAAGTCCCGCTGGGTCGCCTTCAAGGCTTTTCGCGCAGCGTCAGTGCGAGCTGCGTCACGATACGGTCGGCGACTTCCAGCGAGAGGTTTTCCAGCGCGGTCTGCTCGGCGGCGATAGTCGCATATTCGCTCGACACCACGTCGATACCGGCGTCGGAACCGGCGGTGGCGTCGAGCAGGATCTCACCGTTCGCCAGATCGACCAATTGATAGCGCGCGCGCAGGGTGCGCCTCTCGCGCCCGATGGTGTCATCGCCCAGCACACCCAGCCCTTCGAGCTGGTCATCCAGCCGCACATCCAGCCGGTAACGCGGGGCACCGGTATCGGCGCCGCTGGCCCCCAGCCGGTCCTGCAATGCGTTGCGCATAAGCCAGCCGGCACGCCCCTGGATCACCGGGACTTCGATCCCCGACAACCCGCGCGCCACCACGCCGTCGCTCCCGCCGGCATACATCGGCTTCAGCCCGCATGACCCCAGCAGCGCAGCCAGCGGCAACAGGCCCAGCAAGGCGCCTCTGCGGATCATGTTACGATGTTTACCAGCCTGTCGGGCACCACGATCACCTTGCGAACTTGCGCTCCATCCAGGGAACGCTGGACCTTCTCGCTGGCGAGCGCAAGCGCTTCCAACTCATCGCCGGGCAGGCCCTTGGCAACGGTCAGCGTGTCACGCAGCTTGCCCTTGTGCTGGACCGCAATGGTGACCTCGTCATCCACCAGCAGTGCGGGATCGACTTGCGGCCACCCGGCCAGCGCAATCAGGCCGCCGTGCCCCATGCGGGACCAGACTTCCTCCGCCAGATGCGGCATCATCGGCGACACCAGCAGCAACAGAGCGTGGATCGCCTCGCTACGGCTGGCCGAGGGCGCGGACTTTTCGATTGCGGCGGTCAGCTCGTAAATCCTGGCGACGGCCTTGTTGAAGGACAGCGCCTCGATATCTCCGGCACAGGCCGCAATCGTCTGATGCGTCTTGCGGGCAAGCGATCTGTCTTCGCCGGTCGCCGCTGGATCGTGCTGCTGGAGC
>NZ_JAXMJI010000062.1:0-7397 GCF_034376665.1 Allopontixanthobacter sp.
AGCCCCGCTCGATTGCCGAGATCGAAGGCGATCTGCAGCAGGAAGCGCCGATGCTGCGGTTGCTGCAAGGCGATGTGGGCGCGGGAAAGACCGTTGTCGCGCTGGAAGCGATGCTGATCGCGGTGGAGGCGGGAGCGCAGGCGGCTATGCTGGCGCCCACCGAAATCCTGGCGCGCCAACATTATGAGACCCTGCGCACCATGGCCGGACCTACGGGTGCGCAGGTTGCGCTTCTCACCGGGCGCGACAAGGGGCGGGCGCGGGAGTCCATCCTGATGGGTTTGATGGACGGCAGCATCCAGATCGTGGTCGGAACCCATGCGATATTCCAGGATACGGTCAATTACCGCAATCTCGGCCTTGTGGTAATCGACGAGCAGCACCGCTTCGGCGTCGCCCAGCGGCTGATGCTGGCCAGCAAGGGCCGGCGAACACCGCATACTCTGGCGATGACCGCGACACCGATCCCGCGCACCCTGACACTGGCGCAGTATGGCGAAATGGATGTCAGCCGTCTCGACGAAATGCCGCCCGGCAGGCAGGCGATCGATACGCGGGTGGTGGCGCAGGAACGGCTGCCCGATGTGGTCGAAGCGGTAGGGCGGCATATCGCTGCCGGTCAGCAAGCCTATTGGGTCTGCCCGATGGTGCGGGATCATGAGACCGACGACATCGCCGCCGCCGAAGCGCGCTACGCCAACCTGCGCGAGCGGTTCGGCGAGGAAGTGGTGCTGGTCCACGGCCAGTTGAAGCCGGAAATGAAGGACGCCGCGATGGAGCGGTTTGCCAGCGGTGCCGCGAAATTGCTGGTCGCCACGACTGTGATCGAGGTCGGGGTCGATGTTCCGGCCTCCACCCTGATGGTGATCGAACAGGCGGAGCGGTTCGGCCTCGCGCAATTGCACCAGTTACGCGGCCGGGTGGGGCGTGGTTCAGAGAAATCGACCTGCCTGCTGCTGCGCGGTTCGACCATGTCCGAAACCGCCCGGGAACGCCTTGCCTTGATGCGCGAGACGCAGGACGGGTTCCTTCTGGCAGAGGAAGATTTGCGGCTGCGCGGCGGCGGCGAATTGCTCGGCACCCGTCAGTCGGGCGATACCCCGTTCCGGGTCGCTACGCTGGAACAGATCACCCGGTTGCTGCCACTCGCCCATGACGATGCGCGGCTGCTGATGGAACGGGACGGCGGGTTGTCCGGCCCTCGCGGCGAAGCGGCGCGGATGCTGCTGTATCTTTTCGAGCGGGACTGGGGCGTCCAGATGCTGCGCGGGGGTTAGTCCCTGCCTGTCAGCAGACGCGCTACCAACGCTTCGGCAGCTGCGCTGACATCGGCCCAGGTCGCTTCGAAATCGTCCTGACCGCCGTGATAGGGGTCGATCACCGGCTGCCCCTCCCGGCCTTCGATCACATCCATCAGCAGGGCGATTTCCGCAGTTGCGCCGTCCGGCGCGCGCCGCCGGATATCGCGCAGATTAGCGCTGTCGAGGGCGTAGATATGGGTGAAGCTTGTATAATCTTCCGGCGAGATCTGGCGCCCCCGGTAACCGAGTATATCGATCCCGCGCCGGGCGGCAGTAGTGATGCTGCGCGGATCAGGTGGCCGGCCGATATGATAAGCCGCAGTTCCGGCGGAATCGGCGATTGCCTCCAGTCCAGCCTCTGCCGCCGCCTTGCGAAATGCCGCCTCTGCCAAGGGAGACCGGCAGATATTGCCAAGGCACACGAACAGCACGGACGGAGTTGTTGTCATTTCCTTCGGATATCCCAATCGACCCGAACGTCAAAACTGGACTGACGGGTTTTCTCTCCATAGTCTGCCGGCAAAGGGAATCTCCATGCGCTTCAAATTGATGCTTGCCACTGCCGTTCTTGCCATTGCCGCCAGCGGAGCAGCCCATGCCGCTCCGGCTGATGATTATACCGAATTGCGGGAGGAAATCTGGCAATATACGCTGGATCAAAATCCGCTGACGGCAACCAGCGTGGGTGACCGGCGCGGGGACGGCAAACTGGGCGATAATTCGCTCAGTGCCTATGATGCTTCGATCGCGGAAAACCGGGCTTTTCTCGCCCGCCTGAATGCGATCGACATTGCAGCGTTACCACAGGATCTGGCAGTTGATTACGCGGTCGTGAAGCGCGGCCTCGAAGATGCGATCGCGGGTTCCGAATTCGATCATTCGCGCTACATTACCTTCACGAACCGCGGCGGGTGGTATTCCATACCGGCATCGCTCAGTCACGGATCGCCCTTTTTCACTTTGGCGGATTATCAATCCTACGTATCCCGTCTCGAGGCGTTTGCGGCCTATAACGACGCCGCGCTTTCCCGAACGCGGGAGGCGGTGGCGCGCGGTCTGACGCAGCCATGCATTGCTATGGAAGGGTTCGAAGCCTCTCTCGCCGGCCAGATTTTCTCGCAAGCGGAGGATTCCCCGTCGTGGGAGCCGTTCGCGAAGCGGCCGGCAACAATCTCGGAACAGGATTGGGCAGCGCTGAAAACGCGTGCAGAAACAGCGCTTGAACAAGGCGTGTTCCCCGCATTGCAGGAATTCGCCGATTTCTATGCGGCGGAATATGCCCCCAATTGCCGGACGGAAGTGGGCATTTCGGCAACGCCTCACGGCGCGGCTTATTACGCCAATCGCGTGGCTGATTATACCACGACCGAACTGACCCCGGATCAAATTCACAATCTGGGCCTGAGCGAAGTTGCCCGCATCCGGGCCGAGATGGAAACCGTCGCCGCGGGGGCAGGTTTCGAAAGCCGTGAAGCCTTTATCCAGCACCTGCGAACCGATCCGCAATATTACGCAAAAACGCCGGAAGAACTGATGCAGGCCGCCGGATCGCTGGCCAAGCAGATTGACGGATGGATGCCGCGGCTGTTCGGGAAATTGCCGCGCCAACCCTATACCGTGCTGCCGATTCCGGCGGCGCAAGCGCCCGGCAATACCACCGCCTATTACGAGCTAGGGTCTCTGCAGACCGGCCAGGCGGGCATATACCGGGTCAACACCACCGAACTGGATCAAAGGCCGCTGTGGGAACTGCCCGCCTTGGGGGTGCACGAAGCTGTTCCCGGGCATCATCACCAGATCGCCTTGCAGCAGGAACTGGACATTCATCCGCTGCGCCGCAACGGCACATTCTTCACCGCGTTCGTCGAAGGCTGGGGCCTCTATTCCGAACGTCTCGGGATCGAAATGGGGCTGTATGACACTCCCGCGAAGGAAATGGGGCGGCTCAGTTACGAAATGTGGCGGGCAACGCGGCTGGTGGTGGACACGGGCATCCATTCGAAGGGCTGGAGCAAGCAGCGCGCAGTGGACTACATGCTCGACAATACCGCCTTGTCCGCGGCCAATGTGAATGCGGAGGTCAATCGTTACATTACCTGGCCGGGGCAGGCGCTGGCCTACAAGATTGGTGAGCTGAAAATTCGCGAATTGCGCCAACGGGCAAGTGATGCGCTCGGCTCGAATTTCGATTTGCGCGCGTTCCATGACACGGTGCTGGAAAATGGAGCGGTGCCGCTGAGCGTGCTGGAAGATCATGTCGACAGGTGGCTCGCCAGACAAAGCGCGGACAGCGAAACCGCGGCGCAATAGTCCGGTCGGCCGGGCGTCGTTCTACCCTTGCCTTGTACCGCGAGCGAAATACGGGAAAATTGGTCGGGAAGAGAGGATTCGAACCTCCGGCCCCTGCCTCCCGAAGGCAGTGCTCTACCAGGCTGAGCTACTTCCCGACCGGAAACCGCCCCGTGTAATGCTTCGGGACCGGGGCGGCATGAAGGCGGCGCTATAATCGTGCAGCGGCGGGGTGACAAGTCGGCAATTGCACGGCTAGGAACGACGGATGCTGGAAACAAAACCGCACCCCGAATGGCAATATCTCGACCTGATGCGGCGCATCTGGACAGAGGGCAGCGAGCGCCGCGATCGTACCGGCGTGGGCACGCGGTCGGTTTTCGGGGCGATGCTGCGGTTTGACCTGGCAGACGGGCGGATGCCGCTGCTCACGACCAAGCGGGTGTACTGGAAAACCGCGACGCGCGAAATGCTGTGGTTCCTGACCGGGGAAACCAATATCCGTTCCCTTTGCCAGCAGGGCGTACAGATATGGACCGACTGGCCGCTCGACACCTACCGCCGGGAAACCGGGGAGGACATCAGCCGGGAGGAATTTTCGGACCGTATCGTGGAAAGCGCTGAATTCGCCCGCAAATGGGGCGAACTCGGCCCGGTTTACGGCAAGCAATGGGTCGATTGGCCGACCTATGAGCCGGACGGGCAGGGCGCTTTCCGCAAGGGTGCCGGGATCAATCAGGTGGCCCAGGTGATCGAATCGCTGCTGACCAATCCGGGGAGCCGTCGGCACATCATCGAAGGCTGGAACGTCGCGGAACTGGAGCGGATGGCGCTGCCGCCCTGCCACAAGACCTACCAATTCCACGTCGCCGACGGGCGGCTCAATTGCGCGCTCTATCAGCGTAGCTGCGATGTCGCGCTCGGCTTGCCGTTCAATCTGTGGTCGGCGGCGCTGCTGCAGCGGATGATCGCGCAGCAGACCGATCTGGACCCGGGCGAATTCGTCTGGATGGGCGGCGACACACATTTGTATCTAAATCACGAAGCCTTGGTGGAAGAACAGCTGTCCCGGGAACCGGCGGGCGCGCCGACGCTTGAGATCATGGGGCGGCCCGACACGATTTTCGATTATCGGATTGAGCATTTCGAGGTGCGGGATTACGCCCCGCAAGGCGCATTGAAGGCACCGATTGCGGTCTGATCCGTCCGTCTTGACGCCTCGCGGGTTTTGAAATAAAATAACACACGTATGTAAGAATGCTTCATATTGTGGGAGAGAGCGAGATGGCCGACAGGCCCGCAGATGGAACCGCGCAGGGCAGCAACAAGCCCGCGCTGTCGCTCCACGTTCCCGAGCCAAAATACCGTCCCGGCGACGAGGTGGATTTCTCCCACTTCACCATCCCGGAGGCAGGTGTTCAGCCACGGCCCGACGAGGCGTGCGAGGCTTCCGAAACGGCACCGCTGACGCTCGACCTCGTACGGGTGCTGGGCGAAGACAACCGGGCGCATGGCCCGTGGGACCCGAAGCTGGATGCCGCTACGCTGCGCCAGATGCTCCAGCATTTCGCGATGGTCCGTGCCTTCGACGCACGGATGTACCGCGGCCAGCGGCAGGGCAAGACCAGTTTCTACATGAAGTGCACGGGCGAGGAAGCAACCTCGATTTCAGCGGCAATGGCGCTGGCGTCCGACGACATGGTTTTCCCGAGTTACCGGCAGCAGGGCATATTGATTGCTCGCGGCTATCCGCTGGTGGAAATGATCAACCAGATCTATTCCAACAAGGGCGATAAATTGAAGGGGCGCCAGCTCCCGATCATGTATTCCAGCCGCGAACATTCCTTCTTCTCGATTAGCGGCAACCTCGCCACGCAAACGCCGCAGGCGGTGGGCTGGGCGATGGCGTCGGCGATCAAGGGGGATACCCGCATTGCCGCCACCTGGCTGGGTGAAGGATCGACGGCAGAGGGCGACTTCCATTCCGCCTGCACCTTTGCGGCGGTGTATAATGCACCGGTTATCCTCAATGTTGTCAACAACCAGTGGGCGATATCGAGCTTCTCTGGTTTTGCCGGTGCGGAGCGGACCACATTTGCCGCCCGCGCACTGGGTTATGGAATAGCCGGCCTGCGCGTGGACGGAAACGATCCGCTCGCTGTCTATGCAGCAGAGCGTTGGGCCGCAAACCGGGCGCGGTCCAATGCCGGACCGACCTTGATCGAACATTTCACCTACCGCGCGGAGGGGCATTCGACTTCCGACGATCCGGGCGCCTACCGCTCTGCCCATGAAGGCGAGGAATGGCCGCTGGGTGATCCGGTCAACCGGCTCAAGAAGCACCTGATCGCGCTGGGCGAATGGGACGAGGAACGCCACGCAGCCATGGACATCACCTGCGCCGAAGAAGTGAAAGCCGCCACGAAGGAAGCCGAGAAGAACGGCATTCTCGGTCACGGCCTGCATCATCCGTTCCACACAATGTTCGAAGACGTGTTCGAAACGCTGCCGTGGCATCTGGAAGAACAGGCCGCGCAGGCGATCCACGAACGCGAAGTCAAATGGCCGGAGGGCCGCAAGCCATGAGCGCGCCGGAAACCATCAATGACGCGCCGGTCGTGACCGAAGACACCCGCCGGTTGAACATGATCGAGGCGATCAACGAGGCGCTTGCCATCATGCTCGAGCGCGATCCGGACGTCATCATCATGGGTGAGGACGTCGGCTATTTCGGCGGCGTGTTCCGCGCCACGGCGGGTCTGCAGGAAAAATTCGGCAAGACCCGGGTGTTCGATACGCCGATCTCCGAATGCGGCATTATCGCCGTGGCGGTGGGAATGGGCGCTTACGGCCTGCGCCCGGTGCCGGAAATCCAGTTCGCCGATTACATCTATCCCGGTCTCGACCAGCTGATTTCCGAGGCGGCACGGCTGCGGTACCGCTCGGCTGGCGAATATATCGCACCGATGACTGTGCGTTCTCCCTTTGGCGGCGGAATTTTCGGCGGGCAGACACACAGCCAGAGCCCCGAGGCGCTGTTCACCCATGTGTCCGGCATCAAGACAGTGATCCCGTCCACCCCCCACGACGCCAAGGGTTTGCTGATCTCCGCCATCGAGGACAATGATCCGGTCATCTTCTTCGAACCCAAGCGAATCTATAACGGTCCCTTCACGGGATTTTACGACAAGCCGGTCGAACCGTGGAAAAAGCATCGGGATAGCCAGGTGCCGGAGGGATATTACAAGATCCCGCTGGGTAAGGCGCGGACCGTGCGCGAAGGCGAGGCGCTGACGGTGCTGGTTTACGGCACGATGGTCCATGTGGCGGAGGCAGTGTGCGAAGCCCGCGGTGTCGATGCCGAAATCATCGACCTGCGCACGCTGGTGCCGCTGGATATCGAGGCGATCGAAACCTCGGTCCGAAAAACCGGACGCTGCCTGATCATCCACGAGGCCACGCGCACTTCCGGCTTCGGCGCGGAATTGTCCGCGCTGGTGACGGAGCGCTGTTTCTACCACCTCGAAGCGCCGGTCGACCGCGTGACCGGTTTCGACACCCCCTATCCGCACAGCCTCGAATGGGCGTATTTTCCAGGCCCCGTCCGCATTGGTGAGGCCATCGACAAGATCATGAGCGAGTAACCGCAATGGCCCGTTTCACATTCAACCTGCCCGATATCGGCGAAGGTATCGCCGAGGCCGAGATTGTCGCCTGGCACGTCAAGGTAGGCGACCGGATCGAGGAAGATGACCAGATCGCCGACATGATGACCGACAAGGCGACGGTCGAAATGGAAAGCCCGGT
>NZ_JAXMJI010000063.1:0-20434 GCF_034376665.1 Allopontixanthobacter sp.
CCAGCGATCCTTCGGCCGCAGCCTCTGCGCTGCCGACCTGCGCCCGCGTCCGGCCGCCATCGAAAATGAGCTGGCTGACGCCGGCAAACAGATTACCGGTAATGATCTCGAACAGATTGCCGATCCCGACCGAGCCGCTTCCGACCGTTCCGGTGAGCCGCACCAGCGGCAGCAATTGTGCCCGTGCCACATTGATCCGCGCGGTGTCGGCCAGCAAATTTGCTTCGGCGGCGCGAACATCGGGGCGGCGGCGCAGGACTTCCGCCGGGGCAGCCAGCCCGACCGTCTTCGGCGGCTGCGGGATCGGAGCGGCGACGTCGAGTAGCGCCAGGACCCGGCCCGGCGGTTCGCCGATCAGGGTCGAAATCGAATTGGCAGTGGCGACCAGATCGCTTTCCAGGGCGGGAATACTAGCGGCGGTCTGCGCCCGCTGGACCCGCGCCTGTTCGACGTCGAGGCTGGACACCAGCCCCGCCTGGTTGCGCCACCGGGCAATCTGCAGATTGTCATCCTGGTTGACCAGCGTGTCGCGCGCAATCGCCAGCTGGGCGGCGGTCGAGCGGGCGGAAATCGTCGATCGGGCAACGGTGCCGATGATGACGCGCTGCAAATCCGCCAGCGAATATCCCGCGCTGGCGAGGTCCGCGCTGGCCGCGTTGACCGAACCGGTGATCTGCCCGAACAGATCGGCTTCCCAGCTTACATCCGCGCCGACCGAGAATTGCAGCGATTGTTCGGCAAAATCGCCGACTTCGCGGCTGACCCCGCCATTGGCGGTTGCCGCGGGCAGGCGGCCTGCGCGGGCAATGACCAAGGCTTCCCGCGCCTGCGACAACCGGGCGGCCGCCTGCGCGAGATCGAGATTGTTCTGCGCGGCCAGCGCAACGAATTGCTCGAGCACGGGATCGTCAAGCGCCAACCAGTAATCGGTCACGCTGGTTTCGAGCGGCGCGGCACCGGTGCTCCATTCCTCCGGAACAGGGATATCCGCCGCCGGAAGGTCGGAATTGGTGAGCGATAGCCCGCAACCGCCAAGCGCCAGCGCCGCCGCAAGCGGACCCGCCAGCCGCATCGATTTCCGCTGGATCAGACCCGCCGACAATCGGAAGCCCCGCAATTGTTGTTTGAATTCAATGATGGCAGCGCCCCTGTTGCCGATTTCCCCAGCATAGGCCCTGCAGTTATTTTCGCAATATTTGCAAGCGTTAATCGCTTCGACCTCTATTCCTTCGCTCGTGTACGGCGCACGCGACCAATCCGCCACACGACAATTCGCTAGCCCTTTGCGTTCATGAGACCTAGCAAGGAGCAATCCGGGGGAGACGCGCCGCGCATGCTGGCAGAACTTATCACGCAGGTCCG
This sequence comes from Allopontixanthobacter sp., assembly GCF_034376665.1. NCBI lineage: Bacteria > Pseudomonadati > Pseudomonadota > Alphaproteobacteria > Sphingomonadales > Erythrobacteraceae > Allopontixanthobacter > Allopontixanthobacter sp. The sequence goes on from NZ_JAXMJI010000063.1 coordinate 1,363, forward strand.
TGCCTTTGCCTGACAGCCACCGATCCGGATTACAATCGCGCCGTTTCCTGTTGCTCTACGCCTTGGCGGCGGCGGGAGGCTCGGCGTCCTACGCGCCGTTCCTGACCTTGCTGCTGCCGGTCCGGGCCGAGATGATCTGGCAGGACGATGCGCTGCAGGTGCTCGCCTATGCCGCCTTCGTCGGAGCGTGCGCCGCCAGCGCGGCCAATATCCTGTTCGGCTGGGTCAGCGACCGGTCCGGCCGGCGAAGGGAATGGATCATCGCGGGCGCGCTCCTGTCCAGCGTGCTGCTGGTCGGCATGCAGTACGTCGCCTCGATTGCGGGGCTGCTGGTCATGATCGTGCTGTGGCAGACCGCGGTCAACATGATGCTATCTCCGCTGGGCGCCTGGGCGGGGGACTGCGTACCCGACAGCCAGAAGGGGACGCTGGGCGGACTGCTGTCCGCAGCCCCCGCCATCGGTGCCATGGTCGGCGCAATCGTCACCATACCGGGACTGGCCGATGCCGATATGCGCCTGTTCCTGGTCGCGGCGCTTGTGCTGGGGCTGGTGCTTCCGGTGGTATTCTTCGGCCGGCCCCGGCCCATGCCGGAACTGATGACACCCAAGCGCGAATTGCGCATCGCAGTAGTAACCGGATCCGAAACCGGCGGCGGCAAGGCCCGCGGCAGTGCTGTCGGGCGCATGTGGTTCGCGCGGCTCCTGACCCAGATCGCGGAGGCCGCGCTGTTCGCGTTTCTGCTGCTGTGGCTGCGCAGCATCGACGACGGATTCACCGACAGCGATGCCGCGCGGCTGTTTACCACCGTCCTGATCGTTTCCGTTCCGATTGCAATCTACGTCGGCCGCTGGTCGGACCGCACGGGACGGCCGATCCTGCCGCTGACCATTCTGTCGGGCGGCGGTGCGGCGGGACTGGTGTGGATGGCCCTGGCCGAGGACGCGGCGATGGCGGTCAGCGGCTTCGCCATCTTCGGGGTGCTCACGGGGGTGTTCCTGTCTCTCCATTCCAGCCAGACTTTGAGGGTCCTGCCCCGCCCGCAAACAAGGGGGCGCGACCTTGGCCTGTTCAATCTCACCAACACCGTTCCTTCGCTGATCATGCCGTGGCTGGCGCTTGCGCTGGTGCCGGTATTCGGTTTCCAGGCGCTGTTCCTGCTGCTGGCAGGACTGGCCGCGATATCCAGCCTGTTGCTTGCCACGATGCGGGAAAACTAGGGAGATTTTGACCGCCAACTCTCAGCAGTTGGCGTCGCCTGCCGATTTGGCTAAAGCGGCCCCGTGGCACATATATGGTAACCATCAGGGAAGTAGCAAAAGCGGCCGGAGTTTCCGTAGCGACAGCCTCGCGCGCGCTTAACGGCCTGACCAGTGTCACACGGGAAACGCGCGAGAAAATCGAGGCTGCGGCAATCCGGCTCGACTATGTGCCCCACAGCGGCGCACGCAATCTGACTCGGCGGACGACCGATACCGTCGGCGTGATCCTGCCTGACCTGTTCGGCGAGTTCTTCTCGGAAATGATCCGCGGCATCGATGTGGTGGTGCACCGGGCGGGCAAGAATTTGCTGCTCGGAAACATGCATGGCAGTCCGGAAGAAACCGGCCAGGCGATCCGGGCGATGCGCGGGCGGGTGGACGGCCTGCTGGTGATGCCGCCGAATTCCAGCGCCGATACGATGGCGGGCGCTTTGTCCAAGCAATTGCCGACAGTTCTTCTGAATGCGCGCGCGGTGGACGGGCATACGCCGTTTGTCACGGTCGACAATTATGCCGGTGCGCGGCTGGTTACCGAGCATCTCATCGAGCGCGGTGCACGCCACATCGTCCACATCGCCGGTCCGGTCAGCAACCGCGACGCCAGCGACCGCCAGCGCGGCTACCGCGATGTGATGAAGGAACGGCTTGGGCTGAGCGATCCGACGATCCTGCCCGGAGATTTCCGCGAAAACGCCGGTCGCGGTGCAGCGCGGTTCCTGCTCGACGGCAACATCCGCTTCGACGCGGTCTTCGCCGGCAACGATCTGATGGCAGTCGACCTGATGGCGGAACTGCGCGAAAACGGCATGGAAATCGGCCGCGACGTGCTGGTTGCCGGGTTCGACGACATTCCGCTTACCCGCTATGTCACCCCGCAACTGACCACCGTGCATTCCGACATCACCCGGCTGGGCTCTGCCGCCGCCCTGATGCTTCTGCGCATGCTGCGGGGGGAGGCCCTGTCCTCTTCCGATGGCCTGGTCATCGCGCCGACGCTAGCAATCCGGGGCTCGACCATGGGCAGTCGCCAACCGTAACCCCGGCCGCAGCGAAAAGCGGGATTGCCTTCTCGCGCCGAACACACCAAGCTGCAAATGTAACCGCTTGCAAAATTTTTCGAGGGGAGTTTATCCGGCAATGCGAAACCCGGTTTTGCTTGGGGCCAGGGCGGCCGTCTGTGCTGCGCTGCTTGCGGCAGGATGGCAGCACGGTGCTGCATCTGCCGCTGCGAAGCCCGAACATGGACAGCATCCGCAGGAGCCACTCGAGGAGGCCGGCTATCCCTATCAGCTGTTCATCCCCAAGGCACTGGAAGCAGGCACGGACAGCCGCGAAGCCAAGTGGCCGCTGATGATCTTCCTCCACGGTTCGGGCGAGCGCGGCGACGATATCGCCCGGGTCAAGCTGCATGGCCCGCCCAAGCACGCCGACCGGAACCCGGACTTCCCCTTCATCCTGATCTCGCCGTTGCTGGGTGCGGAGCAGGACTGGGACATCGCCAAGCTGGACCGGATTCTCGATCACGTCGTTGCGACCCTTCCGGTCGATCCTTCGCGCATTTATCTGACCGGTCTCAGCCGGGGCGGCCACGCCACCTGGCGCTGGGGCGCAGCCGAGCCGCAGCGCTTTGCCGCGCTCGCCCCTGTTGCCGGACGCGGCGAAGCGGATACTGCCTGCGCCCTGAAGGACACGCCCTTGTGGGCGTTCCACGGCGACCGCGACGATGTGGTGCCGCCGGAAGGAAGCTTTGCCATGGCGCGGGCCATTCGCGCCTGCAATGGCCGCATCGCAAGGCTGACCATCTATCCCGATCTCGGCCACAATGCGTGGGATCCGGCCTATGAAGATCCGGAGCTGTATCTGTGGCTGCTGTCCCAGCGGCGGACGAACAGCGGTGAATAGTCGCGGCGAACAAGGCTTTGGCCGTGCCGTTCGCGCGTTGATCGCCCTGTCGTCCGCCCTGCTGCTGATGGCCTGCGCCCATGCGGGAACGCGCCCCGATGGTGCCGCCAGCGCAGCAGTTAGCGCACCGGTCAGCGCGATGACCTTCAACATCCGGCTCGACCTGCCTGCCGACGGTGCGAACGCCTGGCCGCAGCGCAAGGACCTGGTGTTCGCGCTGATCCGGCATGAAGCGCCCGACCTGCTCGGGATGCAGGAAGTGCTGCTGCACCAGAAGCGCGATCTGGAAGCAGCGCTACCCGAATATGCCATGATCGGCGCGGGCCGCGACGACGGGCGGGAGGCGGGTGAATTCTCCCCCCTCGCCTGGCGGCGGGACCGGTTCGATCTCGTCCGGTCGGGCACATTCTGGCTTTCGCCCACGCCCGAAACGCCGGGCAAGGCGTGGGACGCCGCCTTACCGCGGATTGCCAGCTGGGCGGTCCTGCGCGAGCGGCGGTCGGGAGAATTGTTGCGCGTCCTGAACACGCATTTCGATCACATGGGTACAGAGGCCAGGGCGAACAGCGCAAAGCTGATCGGACAATGGGTCACCAGCGGCCGCGATGCCGGTTTGCCCACGATCGTGATGGGCGATTTCAACGCACCCACCGGCAGCGAGCCTTACCGGTTGCTGGCGGACACGGCCGCCACTTCGCTTTCCGACACGCGGGGTCTGAGCACCGCTGCGCCCTATGGACCGCGCGGTACCTTCACCGGATTCCGGATCGACACCGATGCGCCCGATCCGATCGACCACATCTTCGTCAGCCGCCATTTCCAGGTGGACCGCCACGCTGTCATTACGCAGCATTGGGGCGGGCGGCTGCCGTCGGATCATTATCCGGTGCTGGCAGAATTGAGAGTATCGCGCCCATGAGCCGGGCCGCCGGCATGCTGCTCGCGCTGTTCTTCGCGCTAACCGCCGCCGGCTGCGCCACGACTTCCGCACCATCGCAAGACCAGCCCTCCATACGCATCGTTACCCAGCTGACGGATGGTTGGGAATTCGCCTATAATGACGAATGGTCCCCGTCCGACGCCATTGAAACGCCCGCTTCCTCGTGGCAGCCGGTGTCGCTGCCGCACAGCTGGAATCGGCTCGGCGAATATTGCATCGGCCGCACTCAGGCGACCGACAACCGGCAGGGCCGCGGCTGGTACCGGCGGGAGATCGCGGGCACGGACCTCGATCCGGCAAGGCGCCATTTCATCGAATTCGACGCGGTCGGCAATGTCGCCGATGCGTGGCTGAACGGGCAGCATCTGGGCAGCCATTCCGGCGCGTTCACCCGGTTCCGGTTCGAACTGACCGCCGGGCTCGATTTCACCGGCAGCAATATCCTGCTGGTGCGCGCTGACAACAGCGATCCGCAGCCCGGCAGCAGCACCGAGCACGTTATTCCGCTACTCGGCGATTTCTTCATCCACGGCGGCATCTACCGCCCTGCGCGGCTGATCTCGGTACCGCACAGCCACATCGACCTGACCGATGCTGGCGGCCCGGGTGTCTATGCGGTTCCCTCCCTCGCCGCCGACGGGTCTGCCACGATTGCGGCAACCGTTCGGCTGGACGGTGCGCTGGCAGGGCAGGAGGTCCGGCTTAAGGCGATCGATGCCGAGGGGAGGACTGCGGCGGAGACAAATATTGCCCTTACGGCCGGGCAGACGGAAGCGCGCGGCAGTCTGGACCTGGCCAGCCCGCGTCTATGGAACGGGCTCGAGGATCCGTATCTCTACCGCTTAGAGGCCACTTTGGTGGTCGGCGGACGCACGGTGGACCGGGTGGTCCAGCCGCTCGGCATCCGGTCGATCCGCTTTGATCCCGACAAGGGCTTTTTTCTGAACGGCGAGCCGCTGCGGCTGCGCGGCGTGTCGCGGCATCAGGATTATCTCGGCAAAGGCTGGGCCTTGTCGGAGGAGGATAACGCGCGCGACATGGCGATGATCGCCGAAATGGGCGCGAACAGCGTGCGGGTGGCGCATTACCCGCAGGCAGAGCAATGGTTCGACCTCGCCGATCGCTACGGAATGGTCGTCTGGGCAGAGGTGCCGTTCGTCAACAAGGCAGCTTTCACCGACGCCGCAGCTTCGCCCGAGCTGGTTGCCAACGCGCGTCAGCAGATGACCGAGATGATCCGCCAGAATTTCAACCATCCCTCGGTCGTGACCTGGGGGATCGGCAACGAGGTCGATATCGACCTGGCCTTCAAACGGCTCGGCCCGAAGGCGGATGCGCGCCCGCTGCTGCGCGAGCTGAACGCGCTGTCGAAGCGTGAGGATCCTTCGCGCCCCACGGTGCTGGCCGATTGCTGCGAGGCCACACCGGGCGAGAAGGCGGACTACCTGCCCATTCTGACCGGGCAGGCCGACCTGATGGGCTATAACCGCTATTTCGGCTGGTATTACGGCAAGGTGGAGGATCTCGGCCCGCATCTCGACATGCTCCACGCGCGCCATCCCGGTGTGCCGCTGTCGGTCAGCGAATACGGTGCGGGCGGCGCTTTGACGCAGCATAGCGACCATCCCGAGGGGCGTCCGACGAATGTCACCGGCCGTCCCCAGCCGGAGGAATTCCAGAGTTGGCTGCACGAACAAAGCTGGCCGCAGATCCGGGCGCGCGAATATCTGTGGGGCAGCTGGATCTGGAACATGTTCGATTTTTCCAGCCGCGTGCGGCAGGAAGGCGACGCCACCGACATCAACACCAAGGGGCTGGTCAGTTTCGACCGGACAATCCGGAAGGACGCTTTCTTCTATTACCGGGCGCAGTGGAGCAATGAACCGGTGGTGCACATCACCAGCCGGCGCTTCGTCCAGCGGACCGAGCCCGGGACGCGGATCAAAGTCTATTCCAATGCGCCGTCGGTCGATCTCTCACTGAACGGTGAGCAGATCGGCAGTGCGCCTTGCATCGACCGGATCTGCACCCGCGAAGGGGTGACTCTGGTGGCGGGCGAAAACCTGGTGACTGCGAAGGCGACATTTGGCGCGGAGGTGCTGGACGACAGCGTCAGCTGGACACTGCTGCCGCAGTAAAGGCTATTCCGCCGGCTGCTCCAGCCAGCCGCCTTCGAAGCCGAGCCGTTCCAGTCCGCGGCGGATATGCGGATTCTTGCGCATGGTGCGCCATATCAGCCCACTGCGGTGGTTTTCCATCATCGCCAGGATCGGGCCCTGGTCGATGCCGAGGTGATCGTTTGCCACCCAACCCTCAATGGGGTCGGTCTGGCCGGTGCGCGAGCCGGCTTCCACGAAGGTAAAGCTGGGATTGATCGCATCCTTGAAACCGTATTGCCCGTATAGCCGGTCACCGTATTTTTCCTTCATCGCCATCAGCGCGGGAATGGTGACTTCGGGCGCGAAGGGGATCGAACCTCCCGCTGCGGTGGGGACAATGGTCCCATCGTCGCGCACCCGGATCGAACTGACTCCGCGAGCCATATAGGTATAGAACGTGCGCGGCTGGCCGTTGACGGTATATTCGTCCTTGGAATATTTCGGCCCGTCCGACGCGGTCCAGCCCCAGATTTCGCCGCTGTAATCGCGCCACTTGTTGGGGTTGTCCGCGCCATAAGCCCGCTGGCTCAGCGTGGCGCGGCGACTGTTCTCGAAATAGTCGATTCCCTTCGCGTCCATGAATTCGTCCCGAATGCCGCGGAAATCGATCCAGACGTGGCTGTACTGATGGCCGAACAGAGGCTCGAATTGCAGATGTTCATAGCCGTAAAACGTCCCCCAATCCTCCTCGAGTTTCGCCGCCCAGCCCTTGTCCCAGGCATCCTTGCCCACCGGATGCGTGGGGGAAGCGAGCGCCAGCACATAGACCAGCATACCTTCATTATAGCCGATCCAGTCCGACCGGCCCCAGCCGTCCTCCGGTTTCCAGCCCATTGCTATGCCGTGCGAATCGGCGAGGTTGATCGCCTGCGTGCCGGTGGTGTTGCGCTGCGCCCAGTCCCATTCGACGCGGGTGTAGATTTTCTCAGCCAGGTCGCGGATTTCCGCCTCGACCGGGTCGCTGCGGTCGAAATAGCTTTGCGCGAACAGCGCGCCGCCGAGGAACAGCGTAGTGTCGACGGTCGAGAGTTCGGTCGTCCCATGGCGGGTGCCGTCCTCATATTTAAGGAAGTGGTAGAAAAAGCCCTTGTGGCCCGTCACTCCGCTGGAGGCGGGACCCTGGGGGGCGTTCCAGTAGAAGGCGAGGCAATCGCGGGTCCGCCGCGCAGCGTCCTCGCGCGCAACGTAGCCGCGCTCGGCGCCTATCCCGTAAGCTGTCAGCGCAAAGCCGGTCGAGGCAATCGACGAGAAAGCGCGGGTCGGCCAGCGATCGGGCGCAAGGCAGCGCTGGGTATCGGTCGTGTCCCAGAAATACTGAAACGTTCGCCGGGTCAGATCCTCGGAGAAGGCTTCCTGCGCCGCGGGGCTGGCAATTGGGGTGACGCCGGACGCTGTGCCGGTTTGCGGCATATGCACGCAGGCAGCAAGCGCGAGTGCCGATAGCGATACGAACAGACTGCGAACCATCAAGTGTCCTCAAATTAGGAAAGCTACCGCGGCCCTGGGAGGGGCGGACCGCGGTAGCAGCATCGAAAGGCTAGAAAGAAAAGCCTGCCGAAAATTTGAACGTCCGTGGCGGATTGCCGCCGGTTCCCAGACCGTTGAGACTGCCGAACACGCCGTTGGCATCGTCCACCACGTCACGCGCGTTGGTGTTGTAGTTCGTAAAGTTCTTGTAATCGAACACGTTGATCGCATCGACGCGCAGCCTGATCCGGGCATCCTCGTTCAGGAAGCCGAGCGTGATGTATTTGGTCAACGCCAGGTCAACTTGCCGCAGAGCCCACGTGTCGGTCACGAAGAAGGGGAACCGCTCGGTATTGTCCCCCACGGTGCCGAGAATGATCCGCTCGCCGTTGGGGCCATTGCTGAAGCCCTTCAGGAACGGCGGCGATGCGAGGGTGACCTTGGCCGACAGCGTGAAGTCCCACGGCAGATCGGCAGCGCCGGCAGCCACGAACCGGTGCCGCGAAACGCCCGATGATCGCAGAGTGGGGTAATCGTCGATCGACGGGAAATCGAGCGAGAAGGTCTCGCCAAACGCCCGGTTCTCCTCCGCTTCGGTATAGGTGTAGGTCGCGGTGACGTTCCACGGCGAGCTGGCCGAATAGCGCTTGGTCAGCTTGAGATAGGCCGAGTCTGCCGACGTGGACAGGCCGTTGTCCCCAAGAATGATCGACCCGCGGCCTGGAGGTGCGAAACCGAAGGGCGAATCCTGGTTGGCCGGAGCCGGCGCGAAGAACGATCCGTCCGGACGGCGGTTGCCCAGCAGCCAGGCGAAGCCGTCGCGGCTTTCGATATGCTGATAGCCGACCTCGCCGTCGATCAGACCGAAGCGGCGACGCAGACCGAGACTGAACTGATCGGAATAGGGCACTTTCAAATCGTTGTTGATGAAGCGCAGTTCCGCGCCGCCCTGCGCGCCGACCGACGCGACCAGTTGGGCGCGGCCTTCAGGCGTCAGGTAAATCGGATCCCACACGACGCAGGTCGGGCTGGGGGTGCAATTGTTGCGGGTGTCGCCGGGAACCTGGAACCGGAAGGTGCGGGTGGAAAACGCCCCGACGCTGGTTTCCTGCTGGATGAAGTCGAACTGGTTGCGATCGTACGAACGGCCAAAACCCCCGAACAGGACGAAGCTGGATTCCTCATCGAGAATGTAGCTGAACCCGATCCGCGGCTGGAACGCGCCGGTGAAGGTTTTCCGCTGCGTTCCGTCGCTGATGTAATCGTTGATGTCGTAATCGGCGTTGACCAGGTTGGGATAGTTTGCCGGCGAAACCGCCTGCAGTGCGCTCGGCGTGGTTACGAAATTGACGTATTGCGGGGTCCGGTCGTAATCCCACCGGATACCGAGATTGAGCGTCAGCCGGTCGGTCACTTCCCAATCGTCCTGAATATACAGCCCGAGCTGGAAATTGTCGGAAGTCACGACAGGGTCGCCGCCGAGCCCGGAATCGAACCCGAACTGAACCTGATAGGGAACGGAGGTGTTGAACGTGCCGGTGTTGTTCATCGCCGCAGGATTGTACTGCGTGTTATAAAAGAACACCGGATTGGTGTTGATCAGCGAGAGGGAGTTGAGCTCCACCCACTTGGCTTTGACGCCGATCTTGATCGAGTGACCTTGCAGTCCGAAATAGGTGAGGTCGTTCTGGATGCCGTAGCCGGTCTGGCCCTTGTCCTGGAAATTGGCTCCCCCGCCCGTGCGGATGATCTGCCCGCCGAATGCGTCCTGAAACACATTGGCATTTTCGAACAGCCGCGGATTGGGCGACCAGCTGACATCTTCGTAGGTCAGCTTCAAATCGTTCACGAAGCTGTCGGTACGGTGCTCCCACCGCAGCAGTCCGCGATATTCATCGACACTCTGGTTGATTGCCGTTTCGCGCAGGTTCGAACCATTGTTGAGGCCGATTCCGGTTTCGATCCTGACCTTCAGCGATGCTTCGAACAGATCCTTGTCGGTCGGAAGAATGTCGATCTTACCGAAATAAAGATCTTCGTTGAAGGTACGGTTGAAATTCCCGAATTCTCCGTCGAAGGACGCCGGCAGGTTCTGGGTATTCTGGGTGGTGCCCGGGAAAATTTCCAACGGAACCTGCTGCCGCTTACCTTCATAGGTGACGAAGAAATGCGCGAGGTCCTTGATGATCGGCCCGCCCAACGCGCCGCCGAACTGGAAATCGCGGGTCTTGGCTTTCTCGCGTGTCTGGCTGGCATCTTCGACCGGCGTCCGCGAGCGCAGCGACTGATTGGTGAAATCGACAAACGCTTCGCCGTGGAATTCGTTGGTGCCGGATTTGGTCGAGGCAGTGATCGCGACGGAGCTTACCTGATCGAACTCAGCCTTGTAGTTGGAACCGATAACCCGGTATTCGCCCACCGCCAATTGTGGAAACGGATTGCCCTGGGTCGAATCCTGTCCAGTGATCCCGTTCTTGAGAACGAAATCCTTCTGGCCGACACCATCGATGAAGATGTTCACCGTCCGGCTGTCCTGTGCACCGCCTTGCAGGCGGGATTGACCGTTGCCGCCGGTCACGAACTGGACGCCCGGCGCGAGGTCCGCGAAGGCCAGGAAGTTGCGGTTGTTCTGGGGCAGCTGCTCTATCTCGCGGCTGGTGATGTTGACCCCGACTTCACCCCCCTCGAACGAACGCAGCCGGGCCCCGGTGACAATAATCTCGCCCGTATCGTAGGCGGCCTGTTCCTCAGGTGTGAAATCGAAGTTGAGCACGGCGTTTTGCCCTGCGATCAGGGTGAACTCGTCGGTCCGCTTGACGCCTTCGGCCGTCTGGAGCTCAATGCGGTAGGTGCTTGGCCGAAGGGAGGGAACGTCGAAGCTGCCGTCGGGCCGTACGATCGCCGTCCTGCGGAAGCCGGAGTTCACATCGATCACGACAACTTCCGTCGCCGCAGGTGCGCCGTTGATGGTCACCGAGCCGCGCAAATTGGCGTTGGCGGATTGCGCATGGGCAGGCGCCGCCATGCCGACGGCAAGTGCGCCCGTGGCAGTGCCGAGAATCAGCGCGGCAGCGAGCCGGCCCGTGATCGATGTACGATTACCAAGCGAAATGAACATGTTGCTCTCCTCCCAACATCGCCCCTGTTTCGGAGCTTACGCCGAACTTTCCCCCGTATCCCGGGAGTCCGTTCAATTTGTATTAAGACTTGTAACCGGTTTCATATCGGCTGTATAGCCTTGTCGTGCAAGCTTGATTCACGCCGTCCCCTCGCGCAATGGCGCAGGCCCGCCGCGTGCAGAACAAAAGACCTGGGGAGGATTGAATGCGAAAAGCCCACACATTCGGACCAGCAATGGCGTCGTTGCTGCTGATCGCTTGCGCCAGCACGCCGATGACAGGCGCTGCCACCACCCGCACCGCTATTGCCGCCCCGATCAGCGATCGCACCGAAGTTCCCGTCTCCCCGGCGGAACCCGAATGGGCCCGCGCCAACCCTGAAATGGACGCATTCGTCAGCGACCTGATGGCAAAGATGACGCTGCAGGAAAAAATCGGCCAGCTGACCCTGCTGACGAGCAATTGGGAATCGACCGGCCCGACCATGCGCGACAGCTACAAGGAAGATATTCGCTCCGGCCGCGTCGGCGGAATCTTCAACGCCTATACCGCGGCCTACACTGCGGAACTCCAGCGCCTGGCGGTCGATGAAACCCGCCTGAAAATCCCGCTGCTGTTCGGTTACGACGTGATTCACGGCCACCGCACGATTTTCCCCATCTCGCTCGGCGAAGCCGCATCCTGGGACCTGGCGGCGATCGAGCGCGCGGCCCGGCTGTCCGCGGTCGAGGCGAGCGCCGAGGGCATTCACTGGACGTTTTCCCCCATGGTCGACATCGCGCGAGACCCGCGCTGGGGCCGAATTTCGGAAGGCGCCGGCGAAGATGTCCACCTGGGCAGCAAGATCGCCGCTGCCCGCGTCCGCGGCTATCAGGGCGATGATCTGGCCGCCACTGACACGGTAGTTGCCACCGCCAAACATTTCGCCGCCTACGGCGCGGCGCAGGCCGGGCGCGACTATCACACGGTCGACATCAGCGAGCGCACTCTGCGGGACGTGTATCTCCCGCCGTTCAAGGCCGCAGTGGACGCCGGTGTGGGCAGTTTCATGACATCCTTCAACGAAGTCGACGGCATTCCGGCGAGCGGCAACCGGTACCTGCTCACCGATGTGCTGCGCGACAAATGGGGCTTCGACGGCTTCGTGGTAACCGATTACACCTCGATCAACGAAATGGTTCCGCACGGTTATGCGAAGGACCTCAAGCAGGCGGGCGAACAGGCGCTCAATGCCGGGGTCGACATGGATATGCAAGGCGCGGTCTATATGGACCACCTCGCCGCTTCGTTGGATGAGGGCAAGGTAGAACCCGCCGCCGTGGACCGCGCGGTGCGCCGCATCCTGGAAATGAAGTACCGGCTCGGCCTGTTCGAAGATCCCTACCGCTATTCCGATGTCGAGCGTCAGGAAGCGGCCGTCTACCGCCCGGACATCCTGGAGGCCGCGCGCGACGTGGCGCGCCGGTCGATGGTGCTGCTGAAGAACGAGGGCGGCACTCTGCCGCTTGCCTCCTCAGCGCAGTCCATCGCCGTGATCGGACCGCTCGCCGACAGCAAGGAAGACATGATCGGTAGCTGGGCCGCCGCCGGTGACCGCCGCACCCGCCCGGTGTCCATCCTGCAAGGCATTCGCGAGCGCGCCGGAGACGGTGTGAACGTCGGTTATGCCAAGGGCGCCAGCTATGCTTACGGTGATGCGGGCAAGGATAGCGGGTTCGCCGAGGCGCTGGCGCTCGCCCGGAAATCCGACGTGATCATCGCCGCGATGGGTGAAAGATGGGACATGACCGGGGAAGCGGCCAGCCGCACCTCGCTCGACCTGCCGGGCAACCAGCAGGCGCTGCTGGAACAGCTGGTGGCAACGGGCAAGCCGGTGGTGCTGGTTGTCCTGAGCGGACGCCCCAATTCCATCGGCTGGGCGGATGAAAACGTGCCCGCCATCCTCCACGCCTGGTACCCCGGCACGATGGGCGGCCATGCGGTCGCCGATGTGCTGTTCGGGGATTACAATCCCTCGGGCAAGCTGCCGGTCACCTTTCCGCGCAACGTCGGCCAGGTGCCGATCCATTACGACATGAAGAACACCGGTCGGCCGATCGAGCTCGGCGAGGCGAATGCGAAATATGTTTCGCGCTATCTCAACACGCCCAACACCCCGCTCTACCGCTTCGGCCACGGCCTCAGCTACACCAGCTTCCGCTATTCGCCTGTGACATTGAGCGCCGCCAGTATGGCCGCCAGGGGTTCGCTGACGGCCAGCGCGACCATCACCAACACCGGCAAGGTTGCGGGCGAGGAAGTGGTCCAGCTCTATGTCCGCGATCTGGTCGGATCGGTCACGCGCCCGGTGCAGGAACTGAAGGGGTTCGAAAAAATCTCCCTCGCCCCGGGGGAAAGCCGCACGGTCAGCTTCACCCTGCGGCCCGCAGACCTGGCCTTCACCCGCGCGGACATGAGCTTCGGATGGGAACCGGGCGAGTTCCAGCTGTGGATCGCGCCCGTTTCCGGTGCCTCCGCGAGCGTCCCGGCCGGGTTCGCCATCGCGGAGTAAAGCCGATGTCCCGAATGCTTGTCTTCGCCGCCGCTGCAATCAGCCTGACGGTATCGGGCTGCGCCAAACTGGAGCAGCCCGGCAATGTCGCTCCGCTTTCGCCAGCCGCGCAAAAGGCCCGGCCCAACATCGTGTTCATCATGTCGGACGATCACGCCTATCAGGCGGTCTCCGCCTACGGCTCCGAAATCTCGCGGCTGGCGCCAACCCCGAACATCGACCGCATCGCGCAGCGCGGCGCGTTGTTCGAAAACAGCTATGTCACCAATTCGCTGTGCGGGCCGAGCCGGGCGACCATGCTGACCGGCCAGTTCAGCCACATGCACGGCTTCACGAAGAACGGTCAGAAGTACGACAATGAGCGGTGGAACTGGCCGCGCGCGCTGGGCCAGTCGGGATACCAGACCGCGCTGTTCGGCAAATGGCACCTCAACTATTCGCCCGAAGGTGCCGGGTTCGACACCTGGAAGGTGCTCGACGATCAGGGCAAATACTACAATCCCGACGTGATCACCCCCTCCGGACGCAGCGTGGTGGAAGGTTACGCCACCGACATCGTGACCGAACAGAGCCTGCAATGGCTGGAACAGGAGCGCGACCCCGACCGGCCCTTCGCTCTGCTCATCCACCACAAGGCGCCGCACCGCAATTTCATGCCTGCGATCCGCCATCTGCAGAAATATCTCGGGACGGAGTTTCCGATCCCGACCAATTATTTCGACCATTACGATGGCCGGCCAGCCGCCGAAGCGCAGGAAATGAACATCTACCGCGATATGTTCGAAGGCCACGACTTGAAGATGACCACCGGGGTCGGCTCGAAGGAATTGCGCGAGAACCCGTGGAAGGATGATTTCGACCGCATGACGCCTAAGCAACGCGCGGAATATTTCAGCGCGCTGCAGCCGAGCAACGACGCGATGAACGCCGCCGACATGAGCGAGCGCGACATGGCGCTGTGGAAATACCAGCGGTACATGAGCGAATATCTCGGCACCGTCGCGGCGGTGGATGACAGTGTCGGCCGCGTACTCGACTGGCTGGAGGCCAATGGTCTCGATGAAAACACCATCGTGGTCTATACGTCAGACCAGGGTTTCTACCTTGGCGAGCACGGCTGGTTCGACAAGCGCTTCATGTATGAGGAATCGCTGCGGACCCCGCTGCTGATCCAGTATCCCGGCCATATCGCGCCGGGCACAAGGGTGACCGCTCCGGTGCAGAACGTCGATTATGCCCCGACGTTCCTTGAACTGGCCGGACTGGCCGCGCAGCCGAGCATTCAGGGCCGCAGCCTGATTGAAATGTTCGACGGTTCCCCGCCTGCAGACTGGCGGGAGGATATCTATTACCACTATTACGAATATCCCGGCTTCCATGCGGTGCGCGCGCATTACGGCGTGCGGACGGACCGTTACAAGCTGATCCGGTTCTACGGCGATATCAACACTTGGGAATTCTACGATCTGGAAACCGATCCGGCCGAAATGCACAACCGGATCGGCGACCCGAAGGTGCAGCCGCTGATCGCCGACCTCAAGGCGCGGCTGAAGAAACTCCGCGCACGATACCGCGACGACAGCGGCCCTTCGGTCGATTCTCCGCTGGCGCTCGCATCGGCCATGGCCAAGGGACGCCGCGATGCGGAGGCAGCTGCCGGCGTGAGCCATCACGCGCATTGAGCGCGGCGAAATACGGAAAAATCAGGGCTTCGGAACGAGCGACATTCCAAAGCCGCCGCCGGCGAGCATCGTCAGTGTCAGGGTGTCCCCAGTGGTGACAGTACGGCGTTCGCGCACCATGGCGAAGCGGTCCCCATCAATCCCGCCGCCGGGACCATCGCGCCAGATCTCGGCGGTGTAGCGTTTGCCGGGTTCGAGGAAGCCGAGATCGATCACCGCCTCGCGCTGCTCGCTGTCGGTGACCCCGCCAACCCACCAGTCCGGGCCGCCCCGCCGCTGCCGCGCAACAATTGCGAATTCGCCGATCCGCCCGTCCAGCACCCGCGTGCGTTCCCAATCGACCGGCACCTGCTTGATGAACGCCAGCGCATCGGGATGCTTTCGGTAATTATCCGGCAGATCCGCCGCCATCTGGATCGGCGAATAGATCACCACATAATCGGCCAATTGGCGGGCCAGCGTATTGGGGATCGGCCGGCCGCCGCGCCCTTCCAGGCTGACAATGCCGGGGGTCAGGTCGAACGGGCCGGACAGCATCCGGGTGAACAGCAAGGTCGGTTCGTGCGAGGGCGGATTGGCCGGTTCGCCCCAGGCGTTGTATTCGGTGCCGCGCGCGCCCTCCCGCGTCAGTAGGTTGGGATAGGTGCGGCGCAGACCGGTATCCTTGATCGGCTCATGCGCATTGATCGCGATCCGATGCGCCGCAGCCCGTTCCGCCACCAGCGTGTGGTGACGGGCCATGAACTGGCCGTCGTGCCACTCCCATTGCTCGGTACCGTCGGGGTCCTCGCGCAGCACCCCGCCCGCATCGGCGACATAGCCGGTCTTGACCGAATGCACCCCGTGCCGCTGGTAATAGTCGAAAGCTTCCTCGAGTCCGCGTTCGTAAAGCCCTGCATTACCGGCGGTTTCGTGGTGGCCCATGATCCCGACCCCCTTGGCTTTGGCGTAGGCGGCGATGCGCTCCATGTCGAAATCGGGATAGGCTTCGGCAAATTTGAAATTGCGGCCGCTCTCGCTCCACCAACCCTGGTTCCAGCCTTCAATCAGGACCGAGCCGAAGCCGTGTTCGGCAGCGAAATCGATATAGCGCAGCGCGTTTTCGGTGGTCGCGCCGTGCTTAGGACCGTCGTTCCAGCTCCATTGGTCGAGATGCATTCCCCACCAGATGCCGATGTATTTGTGCGGCTTGACCCAGCCGACATCGCCCAGCCGGTTGGGTTCATTGAGGTTCAGGATGATATCGGCCGCGGAATATAGTGCCGGTGCATCCTCTGCGATCAGGATCGTCCGCCACGGAGTGGTAAACGGAGCCGCGCGGCGCACTTTCCAGGGCTGCGACGACGGGGCGAGCCGGGTGCGGAACCTCTGACCGTCCAGCCGCTGCAGCCAGAAGGCCGAATAATCGGTCAGCGCCGCCTCGTGAATGGCGATATGCAAGCCGTCGGTTCGGCGAAAGGTGATCGGCGAATGCGCGGTGGTCACTTCGCTCGCCGGAGACCGGTTGTAGAGATATTCGTAGCGGTTCCATTCGCCTCCGGGAATCCACCACGCCTCCGCCTCTCCGGCGATGACGAATTCGGTCAGCTCCTCGTCGATCATCACATCGGCGAGTTGTTGCTGGTCGGGAAAGGCGAAGCGGAAGCCGACTCCGCCCTCGAACACCCGGGCAGTCAGATTGATGGTGCGCTTCGTTTTGCCGCGTTCAGTAATCGGGATGGTAATCTCGTTATAATGGTCTGTGACCAGGCGGTTTTCGCCCCAAGGCTGTTCCCAGACTTCACGGTGGCTTCGGCGGACGCTCTCGCCCAGCATCATGCCGTGTTCCCATTTGCCCGCGCCGCGCAGCATGAAGCCAAGGCGTGACGGCGCGATCACGTCCTTGCCGCCGCGTTCGATCCGGTAGGTGGCGACCTGCTTTTCGGTCGTCAGAATAAAGCACACGGTCCCTTCCGGCGAACACTCGCGGTAAGTGACGTCGTCCGCCGCCATCGCCGGTGCGGCGCCGGTCAGACAACCTGCCGCCGCCAGCGCAAGCAGCGCCGTGTGCGCTTTGCCGCGAAAGCTCGAACCTGCCGCTTTTTCCCGCATCTTCATGCCTCTTGCCGTTGTCCGTCATCAGGGATAATGCCCCGTTTCGAATTGAAGGCATGGCGCAAGTATATTAGGCGCGCAACCGGTTACATGGCCGTCGAAGCCGTGGTCCGGGATTATGAACACTAAGGGAGGATAGGACGTAATGGCACTGGCACCGGAACTCGCGACGAGCAGCGATCCACTCCCGGCTGACGACGGAGGCCAGCACATCAACGCGCCCGGTCTGCAGTACTTCGTGATGGGGCTGTTCTTCATCTTTGGCGGTATCACCTCGCTCAACGACGTGCTTATCCCTAAACTGAAGGAGCTGTTCACGCTTTCCTACACCGAGGCGATGCTGGTGCAGTTCTGCTTCTTCGGCGCCTATCTGCTGATCGGCATTCCCGGCGCGCGGCTGGTCAAGCGCATCGGCTATATGCGCGGTGCGGTGGCCGGTCTCGTCACCATGATGGCGGGCTGCCTGCTGTTCATCCCTGCCAGCCAGACCGCGACCTACGCCCTGTTCCTGTTCGCGCTGTTCATTCTCGCCAGCGGCGTGGTGATCGTGCAGGTCGTGGCCAACCCGCTGATCAGCCTGCTCGGCCCGGCCAAGACCACCCACAGCCGCTTGACTTTTGCGCAGGCGTTTAATTCATTCGGCACCACCATTTTTCCGATTGTCGGTGCGGCGCTGATCCTCGGCAGCCTCGCCGCGATTTCCGCGGACCAATTGTCCGGCGCGGAATTGCAGGCGTACCGCCAGGCGGAAAGCGAAGCCATCTGGCAGGGCTATCTCGGCCTCGCCGTGATGATCGGCATCGTGGCGCTGGCAGTCTGGATATTCCGCAACCGCTTGCCGCACGATGATAGGACGATGGGCGACGGCGAGCTGGTTTCCAACAATCGCTACCTCATCGGCCTTGCGCTCGCAGCGCTGGGCGTATTCCTCGCCATTCAAGTCAACGGCTGGCTGGGTGTGCTGGTTATCCTGCTCGCACCTGCTCTCTGGTTGTATGACAATGCCCTGCTGAAGCGTACCCGCTTCAGCTATGGGGCCTTGTGCATCTTCCTCTATGTGGGGGCGGAAGTCTCGATCGGCTCGATAGTCATTAATTACCTGCTGCAAGAGCATGTGATGGCGAATGGTGGGCCAATAACCGCTTTCCTCAACGGCATCGTCGGTGCCGAACCCAATGCTGTGGAATGGCTAATCGGCCTCTACTGGGGCGGCGCGATGCTTGGTCGGTTCATCGGCTCTGCGGCGCTACGGAAGTTTAGCCCGGGAAAAATCCTTGTCTTCAACGCAACCGGTGCAATCCTCTTGGTGTTGATTTCAACGAACACGACCGGCGAACTTGCCGGCTACACCCTGCTGGCGGTGGGCCTGATGAATTCGATCATGTTCCCGACCATCTTCTCGCTCGCCTGCGAGAAGCTGGGCAGCAAAGCGGCGGACGGTTCGGGCATCATCAATGTCGCCATCTTCGGCGGGGCGGTCGTGCCGCTGCTCTATGGTGTGATGGCCGATGCCACCGGCGGCAACCTGGCGCTGGCCATGGTGATCCCGATCGTCTGCTACGCGATCATCGCCGGGTTCGGGATATTCGCCCGCCGCCCGGCCTGATCGTCTGACGCTCAGACTGCGGAGCTGAACCGCCGCGGCGTGTGTTGGCGGTATGGGTCGAACAGCGCCGCGATCGACCGCGCGTAGGGCAGGCCGTCGGCGGTGATAGTCAGGTGACCATCATGCACATCCGCCAGCCCGCGAGCGGCAAAGGCGCGGAGAGCTTCGCGCGTTTCCTGCTCGAGAGCCGGCGGCAGCAGCGCGCTGCCGGCACACAGCAGCGCCTCGATGATGTTTCCACGGACCTGATCATCCGGAGACCGGCGAATTCCGCGGCCCGCCGCCAGCTT
>NZ_JAXMJI010000064.1:0-17057 GCF_034376665.1 Allopontixanthobacter sp.
GATCGCTGGCGGCATGGCGGCAGGCAATCTTGGTCGCGCTCGAAGACGTGGAGACCGGCACTGCCGACCTGCGCGCCGCGCGGCAGCGGGTCGCGCTGTTTGGCGAAGCGCGGGAGGCAGCGGAAAGCGCTGCGATCCTGGCGCGGAGCCAGTATCAGGCCGGTCTGACCGATTTCCAGACGCTGCTGACGGCGGAAAACCAGTTGCTGTCCGCACGCAATTCGCAGGTTTCGTCCGAAGCGCAGCGCGCAAGCGCCTTCGTTACCCTGACCCAGGCACTCGGCGGCGGCTGGGACCCGAATATCTATCCCGAGAATCTGACCGCAGGACCCACTCCATGAACGACACGGCATCCACAGGCGCGCTCCAGCCGGACAGCACGCCGGACACCATGGAAGAATTCCTCGGCGAAAAGCCGCGCCCGCGTTGGCGGCGATGGGCCAAGTACTGGGTCCCGGCGCTGGTCGTGCTGCTGTTGATCTTCGGGATTTCGCGTTGTTCCGGCGGCGACGAGGCCCCCCAGTACATCACCCAACCGGTCGAGCAGCAATCGCTCGACCTGACGGTCAGCGCCACGGGCAATCTGCGTCCGACCAATCAGGTCGAAGTCGGTTCCGAAGTATCGGGCAAGATCGATCTGATTACCGTCGATGTAAATGACCGGGTTACCCGCGGGCAGGTGCTGGCGCGGATCAACACCGACATTATCGATGACCAGATTGCCCAGTCGCGCGCCAATCTGAACGCCTCGCTTGCCTCCGTGGCTTCGGCGCAGGCGACGCTGGATGTTGATACCGCGCAGCTTGGCCGGCTGCGCGAAGTTGCGCGCATTTCCGGCGGCAAGGTCCCGTCGCAAACCGAACTGGAAGCCGCGCAGGCGAATGTCGCGCGCGACAGGGCCGCGGTCGCCTCGGCGCGAGCTAACGTCGCAGCTTCGGAAGCGGCGCTGTCGTCCAGCATGACCACGCGCAGCCGTGCGGTCATCCGCTCGCCGGTGACCGGGGTGGTTCTGGCCCGCCAGGTCGAACCCGGACAGACGGTGGCCGCGTCCTTCAACACCCCGACCCTGTTCGTGCTGGCGGAGGATCTTTCGGCCATGCAATTGCGGGTGGAAATCGACGAGGCAGATGTCGGCCAGGTCAAACCCGGTCAGAAGGCGGCATTCGTGGTCGATGCCTATCCCGGCAAGCGCTTCCCGGCAGTGGTTGAGCGGATCGATCTCGCGTCCAGCAACACTGCGACCGAAAACGCCGCGACCGCTGCTGCACCGGGCGATTCGGTGGTCAGTTACGAAGCGCGGCTGTCGGTTGCCAATCCGGACGGGCTGCTGCGGCCCGGCATGACCGCTACCGCGACCATCGCGACGCAGAATACCGGGCAGCAATTGCTGGTCCCCAACAGCGCCCTGCGATTCGATCCGGACAAGGAAAAGGCGGAGGAAGGCAGCGTCCTCAATCCGCAGATCGGGCTCGAGCGTTCGGAACAGCAGGCCACCATCGGTGCGGGCAGCCGCCAGCGCGTGTATGTGTTGCAGGATGACTTGACGCTCAAGGGGATAGATGTCGTGACCGGGCAGAGCAACGGACGGCAGACCGTGGTAACCTCCCCCGATCTCAGGAAGGGGATGAAAGTCGTGACCGGGACCAAGGCAGCCGCAAAATGACCGCCGCAGGCGCTCCGCAACCGCTGATCCAACTGGAAGGGATAACCAAGACCTTCGGGACCGGCCCGGCGGCGTTCCAGGCGCTGAAGGGCGTCGATCTGTCGATCGAACGGGGTGATTTCGTTGCGGTGATGGGGCCGTCCGGCTCGGGCAAATCGACCACCATGAACATTCTCGGTTGCCTCGACGTGCCGACCACCGGCAAATTCCGGTTCCGCGGCACAGAGGTCCAGGCGCTGACCCGCGACCAGCGCTCGCTGCTGCGCCGCCGCTACCTCGGGTTTGTCTTCCAGGGCTTCAATTTGCTGTCGCGCACGACCGCGCTGGAAAATGTCGAATTGCCCCTGCTGTATCGCGGCGAAAGCAAGGCCGCGCGGCGCAAGGCGGGGTTGAAAGCGCTCGACCTGGTGGGGCTGGTGCCGTGGGCAGGCCATACGCCGGCGGAACTTTCCGGCGGCCAGCAACAGCGTGTCGCCATCGCGCGGGCGCTGGTGACCGAACCCGATGTGCTGCTGGCGGACGAACCGACCGGCAATCTCGACACCGAACGCTCGATTGAGATCATGGAACTGCTCACCGATCTCAACCGCGCGGGTATCACCATTCTGCTGGTCACGCATGAAGCGGAAATGGCGCAATTCGCGCGCACCATCGTCCATTTCCGCGACGGGGTGGTCGAACGGATCGAGGGCGGGGCAGGCAGCGATCCGGTCCGGGCCGCCGCCGTTATCGGGGCGCGCGCCTGATGTTCGGCATTTTCGGCGCGACCCTGCTGCTGTCCCTGCGCGAGATCCGGCGGCACTTGCTGCGGTCCTTCCTGACCACGCTGGGGATCATCATCGGGGTGGCCGCGGTGATCACCATGGTCACGCTGGGCAACGGGGTAACCGCTTCGATCCGCGATGAAATATCCTCGCTCGGCTCGAACGTGTTCATCGTCTTTCCGGTGCGCACCGAACGCGGCAATCCGCGGCCGTTCGACCAGAGCGATATCAACGCCGTGGCGACGCAGATTGCCGGCGTCGAACTGGCCGCCGGCAGCGCTTCGTCCAGCGTGACGGCGTTTCACAACGGACAGAACTGGACCACCACGGTCAACGGGGTGGAAAGCGATTTTCTGAAAGCACAGACCATCGACCTGGTCGAAGGGCGCGGCTTTACGGCCGCCGAGGAAACCTCGGGCCAGAACGTCTGCATCCTCGGGCCCAAGGTGCTCAACGCGATTTTCGTGGCCGGAACCAGCCCCCTGGGCGCGGAAATGCGGCTGGATTCGGTGTCCTGTACGGTGATCGGCGTGCTCGAGGAACGCGGACAGGGCGGCGGCGGTCAGGATCAGGACAATGTGGTCATGATGCCGCTCAAGACTGTCCAGCGGCGGTTTATCGGCAACACAGATATCCAGTCCTTCGTGGTCAAATACGACAGCAGTTACGCCAGTGCCGGAATCCAGGCCTCGCTGGTCGACCTGCTGCGCGAACGCCGCCTGCTGCAGGACGGGCAGGATACCGATTTCAACGTCATCGACACCGCGCAGGTCAACGATGCGCTCGGCGCGGCCACCGGGGCGCTCACCGCAATGGTGGCGGCGATCGCAGCCATCAGCCTGCTGGTCGGGGGCATCGGGATCATGAACATCATGCTCGTGTCGGTGACCGAACGAACCCGCGAGATCGGCATCCGCCTCGCGATTGGTGCCCTGGCACGCGAAGTCCAGCTGCAATTCCTGACCGAGGCGGTGGTGCTGTGCTGTCTCGGCGGGCTGATCGGAATCGCGCTGGCGTTCGGCCTGTCCTACGGGCTTGCGTCGCTTATCGAGATCCCCTTCATGTTCGATCCGGTGATCAATGTGATGAGTTTCCTGTTTTCCGCAGCCATGGGGATTGTCTTCGGATTCTATCCCGCGCGGCGCGCATCCCGCCTCGACCCCATTGAAGCCTTGCGACACGAGTGAGTTTGCTGCCAATAAGGTGAGCAACGCGGCGGGTGAATCCTTTGAACGCATGAACGAAAAGCGGTAAGGTGTTCCGATGCCGTCCTTTTTCCTAGCCTTCGTCGCCGCGCTGCTGACCTCCACCGGCAGCCGCGATCAAGTGCTGGTCGCGCGTTTATCCGAACGGCTGGGCCGCGCCTATGGGCTGTTGACCGCCGGTTGGCTGGTCGCGGCGCTCTCGGCCGGGGTGATGGCCTGGGCCGGTCACGCCGTAGCGCAGCTCCTTCCGCCGGAGGGAAAGACCATGCTGGTGGCGATTGCGCTGGTACTGGCAGCGGCAGAACTGGCATGGCCCAACCGGATGGTGCCCCTGATGGATCCGACGCGATCGCTCGGCGCCATCGCTCTGGTCCTGCTTTCCCGCCAGCTCGGCGATGCCGGGCGGTTCCTGATTTTCGCGATTGCCGCGGCCACCGGTGCGCCGGTGCTGGCAGGGATCGGCGGCGCGCTCGCCGGAGGTGCGGCGGTTACGATCGGCTGGATGGCCGGGGCCGAGTTGGAACAAGCGTTGCCCTTGCAGAAGATCCGTCTGGCACTCGCAATTGTCGTCCTGATTTTCGGCGTGTTCATCGGTTTATCCGCACGAGGCCTAGTCGCCTGATCGCCTTATCCGATCTGGGTGATGGGGAGTTTACCGGAATCCTTGCCTGGCTCGGCCGGTTGCGACAGACACCGACGGACTGCTGGACGACTGGACCGATATCGATGAAGAACGTGTCTGGTTCCTGGCACAAACTCTGAAGTAAGCGGACACTGAAATGAGGCTTTGCCCACGGGCCTGACCGCAACGACACTAGCCGTCGGCGGACGATTTGGTATGGGTGGCGGATGAACCGACCGACACTTCGCGAACACGCCGACGACGCCGCCATTGCCGCCTGGATCCACCGCCGGCTCGTCGCCGCTCTCGACGAAGCGGACGGGCCCATCGCCATCACAATTCCCGGCGGTTCGACGCCGTTTCCGATCCTCGAGAAGCTGACCGCACATTCGCTCGACTGGGACCGGATCGCGGTGTGGCCGGGCGACGACCGGATCGTTCCGGAAGACCACGAAGCCAGCAATACCGGCCGCATCCGGGCGCTGCTCGAACCGGTGGGGGCGACTGTCGTCTCGATCATCGAGCAGGCTGAGGCGAATGACGCAGAGGTGCCGCATTTCGCGCTCGCCTGGCTCGGGATGGGGGCGGACGGCCATATCGCGTCGCTGTTCCCCAACACCGATCCCCGGCCCGACGATCCGCAGCTGATCCGTCACCTGACCCCCGATCCACTGCCGCCCGAGGCTCCTTTCGATCGGGTGACGCTGACCATCCCCGCTTTGCTGCGCAGCGACGCGCTGATGTTCGTGATCCGGGGCGACGACAAGCGCGCCCTGTTCGATGCCGCCATCGCCGGCGCGCATGACCTGCCAATAGCCCGTCTGCTGGGCGCAGCGGCGGCAACCGAAGGGCTGGAGGTGACGTGCTTCACCTGATCCCCGCGCCGCTCCACCGGCTCGCTTACCGGGTGGCCCACGCCCTCCGCAAGCGGTGGTGGCAGGTTCGCCAGCCGAAGATTTCCAGCGTGTCGGTGATCGCCACAGATCTGGAGGACCGGCTGCTGCTGGTCCGGTTGACCTATGGCTCGGGCTCGTGGTCGCTTCCGTCGGGAGGGATCGGGCGCGGCGAAGAACCGGAGGCGGCGGCCCGGCGTGAATTCCGCGAGGAAACCGGATGCGAGGCAGGAACGCTGCGGTTTGTCGGCATTCAGCAGGACCTTCTGCACGGGGCGCATAATTCGGTCCATGTCTATGCCGCCAAGGTGCAGGGCAATCCGGCCGCGGATGGGCGGGAGGTCATGGACGCGCGGTTTTTCCCGCTCCATTCGCTGCCGGAACCGCTCAGCCCGTTTGCGCGGCGGCGGCTGGAATTGTGGCGCGGCAGCCCGCAGGAATAAGGCTAGAACAGCGACAGCTGGGCAATATCCCGCCCCGGCCCCGCCAATTTTTCTCTGGCGATTGCCGGATCCGGCCCGGCCAGATTGGACAGGGTCAGGCCCATCAGCCGGATCGGCATCGGCAGGGGCAGCATTTCTTCCAGCAGAGCACGGCCGATCGCCCGGAATTCGTCCTTGCCGGTGACATTATAGGGCAGGGACCGGGCGCGGGTGACCAGCGTAAAATCGTTATATTTCATCTTCAGCGTGATTGTCCGGCCTTCTGCGCGGGCACTTTCGATCCGGTCCCAGACAATATCCACGATCCGTTCCAGCGTCTCGCGCAGCGCCGCACCTGAGGAGATGTCCTCGCTGAACGTCCGCTCCCCGCCGACCGATTTGCGGATCTGGTTGGCGCGCACCGGGCGCAAATCGATGCCCCGCGCAGCGCGGAACAGATAATCCGCAAAGCTACCGAAATTGCTGCGCAGGAAGTGGATGTCCTTTGCGGCCAGGTCGGCGCCGGTTTCGATCCCGAGCCGGGCCATCTTCTCCGCACCCTTGGGTCCGATGCCGTGGAACCGGCGCACCGGCAGCGCCGCCACGAACGCCGCGCCTTCGCCCGGGCGGATGACGCATAGTCCGTCGGGCTTGTTCTGGTCGCTGGCCAGCTTGGCGAGGAATTTGTTGTAGCTGACCCCGGCGCTGGCGGTCAGCTGCGTTTCTTCCTGGATGCGCTGGCGGATCAGCTGGGCGATGCGGGTCGCGGACCCGATCCCGCGCAGGTCGTCGGAAACGTCGAGATAGGCCTCGTCCAGGCTCAGCGGTTCGACATGGGGGGTGAAGTGGCGGAATATCGCACGGATTTGCTGCGACACTTCGCGGTAAGTGTCGAAATGGCTCTTGCAGAAGATCAGCTCGGGGCACAGCCGCCTGGCGGTGACCGATGGCATGGCGGAGCGGACGCCGAACTTTCGCGCTTCGTAACTGGCAGCGGCGACCACTCCGCGCCCGCCTGCGCCGCCGACAGCCACCGGCTTGCCGCGCAATTCGGGGTTGTCGCGCTGCTCCACGCTGGCGAAGAAGGCGTCCATATCGACATGGATGATCTTGCGCAGTCCGCTCGATTCGTCCTCGTCGCTATGGCCGTCATTGTCCGGCGCAGCGGGGGTATCGTGAAAGGCGTCTTCGAGGTCCACGGCGGCGAGGATAGCCCCGCCACTGTTTCTCCGGAACAAAAACATGGCCAAGCCGTCAGGATTCGAGAATAAGGCCGCTTCCATTCGAGTCCGGTTGGCGATTTGCGCCCGACGCCGCTAACCTGCCCACAGGAATTCCATGACCACCAGCGCATCACCAACCCGCCCGCAATTGGGCGAACGCGAATTGATCGCAATGATGGCTTCGCTGATGAGCCTGCAGGCGTTCGGCATCGACGGAATGCTGCCCGCACTCGGCGCAATGGCGGCGGAACTCGGCGCGTCCGGCAACGACCGCCAGCTGATTATCGCTGCCTATCTGCTCGGCTCCGGCCTTGGTGCGCTGATCCCGGGAGCGTTCGCCGACCGTTTCGGGCGCCGACCGGTGCTGTATTTCAGCATCGTGTTCTATTTCCTGATGTCGCTCGCCTGTTCGATGGTGACCGATTTCGGCACGCTGGTGGCGATGCGGGCAATCCAGGGGTTCGGCAGCGCGGGCCTGTCCGTTCTGCCGGCCACGATCGTGCGCGACCGGGTGGGCGGGGACCGGATGGCCAAGCTGATGTCGCTGATCATGATGACCTTCATGGTGGTGCCGCTGCTCGCCCCGGCCGCTGGCCAGGCGATCCTGGTGTTCGCCGGATGGCGGGTGATTTTCGACGCCATGGCGGTAGCCTGCGCGCTGGTCGGCATTTGGGTCTTTTGGCGGCTGCCGGAATCGCTGACTGCGGAAAACCGCCAGACGCTGGAACCGCGTACCATCGCGGTCAACATGGTCCGCGGCGTCAGCGATCGCAGCGCACTCGGCTATATTCTCGGCAGTGCGCTGGTGTTCGGCGCCCTGTTCGGCTTCCTCAATTCATCGCAGCAGCTGATCGGTGAGACATTCGGCGCCGGCGAGGATTTCGCACTGGTGTTCGGCGCGATGGTGATCGGGCTGGTGATCGCCAATTTCACCAACTCCCGCATCGTCGAACGCTTCGGTGCGCGAAGGGTCAGCCATACGGCGCTGCTCGCCATTATCGTGGTCAGCGGCGTGCAGGTCTGGTCCGCCAGCCAGCCGGATCAGTCGCTGTGGCAATTCGTGCCGCTGATGTCGATCAACCTGGCGCTGCTCGGTTTCATCGGGGCCAATTTCGGATCGATCGCGATGCAGCCCTTCCTGCATATCGCGGGCGCGGCGTCCTCCGGCCAGACCTTCCTGCGGATGGTCACCGGCGCGCTGCTGGGCGGGGCGATCGGACAGGCGTTTGACGGCACTGCGCGGCCGATCGCTATGGCGCTGCTGGTGTGCGGGATCCTGGCGCTGCTGCTGGTGCTGTGGAGCGAGAAGGGCAGGCTGTTTCGCCGGGTCCATCCGCCCGGCACGAACCCGGTTATTCTTCCGGCGGAATGACGGGTGCCGGCGCGGGCGCACGGGCGAAATCGCGGCGCGACCAGCGCGGCATTTCGGCAGGGGGTTCCGGCCGGTTTACCAGCGCCTCGAAACAGGCGGCGGCAACGTGGCGTGCCTTGGCAAGGCCGGAGACATAGATCCGGTGGTCCCATGCCGCCGTGCCCGATCTGCGCACCTTGCGGCCGATCGCGCCATAGATCCGCGCCGCGCTCAGCACCGCCCAGCGGCTGCGGAACGGAAGGTTCTTCGCGCCGAGACGCGATGCCGCTTCATGAGCCTCGGCCAGGTCCAGCATTCGCGCCACGAGCCCAACCAACTCGCGGCGGAACATCGGTTTCATGTGCTGGCCCGGCGGAATATCCGCTTCGGAAAGCCATTCCACCGGCAAATAGCAGCGCCCCGCCGCGTCATCTTCCTCGATATCGCGCGCGATGTTGTTGAGCTGGAATGCAAGGCCAAGGTCGCACGCCCGGTCCAGCATCTCCCCGTCGTCCTTCGCCACGCCCATGACCACGCCCATCATCACGCCCACCGCGCCTGCGACATGATAGCAATATTGCATCATGTCCTTTTCGGTGCGGGGCCGCCAATCGTCCGCATCGAGCGCGAAACCGGCGATAACGTCCTCCGCCATTTCGTGCGTGATCCCGGCTTCGATGGCTACCTGGCCGAAGGCGTCGAACGCCACATCGGCGGTGGGCATCCGGTCGAACGCGCGGTTGGTGAGCAGCTTGATCGACCGCAGGCGCTTGGCCGCGTCGCTCTGGTCTCCCAGCGCGCCGCCCTTGTCCTGCGCGTCGGCGATGTCGTCGCAGCGGCGGCACCAGGCATAGAGCAGCCACACCCGTTCGCGAGTGGTCCGGTCGAACAGGCGGGACGCGGCGGCGAAGCTTTTGGAGCCTTCCTCGATCGCTTCGCGCGCCTTGGCCACCAGCGACGCCCGCTGCCGCCCCCCGCCGGTCTGTTCGGGGGTGGTCCGCATTATCCGCGACGGCGCCAGCATACGCTTGGAATTGGTCGTCCCGGGATGATTGCGTTCGGTCAGAGGTCGCTGGCCTTCATCTGAAAAATCGGGGTGTGGGGGATGTATTCTGCCATCCGGGTGAGCAGCGTGTCGAGCGATTCCTCGGCAATCAGGATGCCCTGATGCGCCGGGCGGACGAAACCGACCTCTGCCATGTGCCGGTTGAACGCGATCAGATGGTCGTAGAACCCGAAGGCGTTGAGCAGTCCGACGGGGTTGGAATGATAGCCCAGTTGGGCCCAGCTGACCGCTTCCCACATCTCGTCCATCGTGCCGACGCCGCCGGGCAGGTTGATGAACCCGTCCGAGAGATCGGTGAAGGCGGCCTTGCGTTCATGCATTCCGCCCACGATCCGCAGTTCGGTGCAATCATTGTTCGCAATCTCGCTGCCCGCCAGCGCCTCGGGGATGACCCCGATCACTTCGCCGCCCGCATCCAGAGCGCCAGACGCGACCGCACCCATCAGCCCCAGCCGCCCGCCGCCGTAAACCACGCCGATGCCGCGCTGCGCCAGCACCGCGCCCACGTTGCGGGCGAGGTCGATATAGCGCGGGTCCGCCGGGGAGGCGGAGCCGCAGTAGATTGCCAGTCGTTTCATGCCTGTAAATCCTCGATCATCAGACCGGCGGTCGCTTTCGCGCTGCCGACGACGCCCGGTATACCCGCGCCAGGGTGAGTGCCAGCGCCGGTGAGGTAAAAATTGGGGATCACATCGTCGCGGTTGTGGCCGCGGAACCACGCGCTCTGGGTCAGCACCGGTTCCAGGCTGAACGCGCTGCCGAGATGCGCGTTGAGATCGGTGCTGAAATCCTTCGGTGCGTAATGGAATTTGGTCACGATCCGGTCATGGATGTCGGGGATCAGCCGCCGTCCGACCTCGTCGAGAATGCGCCGCTCCAGGATCGGGCCAATCTCGTCCCAATCCACCGCCAGCTTGCCCATGTGGGCGACGGGGACCAGCGCATAGAAGGTGCTCTTGCCCGGAGGCGCCATGCTCGGGTCCGTGACGGTGGGGTGGTGCAGGTAGATGCTGAAATCCTGCGGCAACACGCCCTTGTCATAGATATCGTCCAGCAGCCCTTTGTAGCGCGGTCCGAACAGGATCATGTGGTGCGGGATGCCGGGCCAGGTTCCTTCCAGCCCGAAATGGACCACGAACAATCCGGGGCTGTAGGACTTGCGGGCGAGTTTCTTCGCATAATCCTTGCCGCGTTTGCTGGTGGACAGCAGGTCGCGGTAGGAATGCATGATGTCGGCATTGCTGGCGACGGCGTCGAAGCGTTCGCGGAACCCGCTTTTCGTTTCGACCTCGGACACGCGGTTGCCCACCGTGTGCAGCTGGATCACCGGATCGCCGACGATCATCCGCCCGCCGAGCCGCTCGAAATGGCGGATCATCCCCGCGATCAGCCGGTTGGTGCCACCGCGTGTCCACCACACGCCGCCGTCCTTTTCCAGCTTGTGGATGAGGGCATAGACCGCGCTCGTCTTCATCGGGTTGCCGCCGACCAGCAGCGTGTGGAAACTCAGCGCCTCGCGTAGTTTTTCCGATTTGATGTATTTCGACACGATCGAATAGACGCTGCGCCAGGCCTGGTATTTGGCCAGCGCCGGTGCCGCCTTGATCATGGATTTGAAATCGAGGAACGGAACGGTGCCCAGCTTCACATAGCCTTCGTCATGCACCCCGGCGGAATAGTTCAGAAATTCCCGGTAGCCCGCAGCGTCGCCCGGCGCGACGCGGTCGATCTCGGCCATCAGGCCCGCTTCGTCGTTCGAATAGTCGAAATTCACCCCGTCCGGCCAGTTCAGCCGGTAGAACGGCATCACCGGCATCAGTTCGACATCCTCCGCCATGTCGTGGCCGGTCAGTTCCCACAATTGCCTGAGGCACGGCGGATCGGTCACCACGGTCGGGCCGCCGTCGAAGGTGAAGCCGTCCTTTTCCCAGAAATAGGCGCGGCCGCCCGGCTTGTCCCGGCCTTCGATTACAGTGGTTGCGATCCCGGCGGATTGCAGCCGGATTGCCAGTGCCAACCCGCCAAAGCCCGATCCGACTACGCAGGCGGTCTTGCCGGTGGGTGGTATCGCCAGGGGCTTCGCCGCCGCTGCCGGGGAGGGCGCCAGCGAAGGGATGGAAGGCGAGGTCA
The DNA here is from genome assembly GCF_034376665.1 of Allopontixanthobacter sp. Taxonomy (NCBI): domain Bacteria; kingdom Pseudomonadati; phylum Pseudomonadota; class Alphaproteobacteria; order Sphingomonadales; family Erythrobacteraceae; genus Allopontixanthobacter; species Allopontixanthobacter sp. The sequence continues at coordinate 11,340 of NZ_JAXMJI010000064.1, forward strand.
TGGTCGTGTCTCCTGGGGGGCGGCAAGCGGACGGCCCGGGGTAATCAAGGCCGCAATCGCCTTGCTGACAGCTACGGGCGGCTTGCCGATAAGGATGCGGGCCTTGTCGGCAAAAGTGGACCGCGCGGCGTAAAACCGTTCGACCAGATCTTCGTCAAGGCGGTAGAAATGTTCGAAGATGCGGTAGCGCAGGTCCGGCTCGGCCGCGCCGAACAGCATCGAGCCGAGCATTCGGTAATAACGCGTCCGCGCCCAATGGCGCCGTGCGCGCTGCTCGATCAAGGCAGTCATCTGCGCGCCCGGAAGGTCCGCCTCAGCGGCGATCGCCAGCGCAGTCTCCACCGCAAAAGGCAGGGTGTAGCTGGTTAGAGGATGCACGAACCCGCCGCGCGCGCCGGCCATCGCCACGCCGTCAACCCGCAGCGCCGCCTGATACTCCGCAAACGACCCGCCGGTGATGACTGGCAGGACCCCGGCTTCGTGGCCGACAATCTCGAAATCATCGCTGCCCGCCGCGCCCCAGCCCTGTTCCTGCGTATAGGCGTCGATCCGGGCGGACAGCGCGCTGCGGTCCAGCACCGGATCGTCGGCGTAATAGGTGTCTTCGATGAACAGGTCTCTCGCGCCCAGCGGCAACGTATAGACGAAACGGAAGGCATCATGCTGCCGGACCGCGGCGTCCATGATCATGGGTCGGGCGATCCCGTGCGGCTGCTTCGTGCGGATGTGGCGGCCCATGAACACCTGCCACCCGCCGCGAAAATGCTCCGAAGTTACCCCGCCGCGGCAGTCGATCACCATGCGGGCGGAAATCCTGGCGCCGCTGTCCAGCGTCACGCCCTGCGCGTCCAGCGCGGCAACGCCGCAGCTGGTATGGATGCTCTCTTGCGACAATTCGCGCCGCAGGCTGGCGTCGAAATCGGGCGAGGCGAGCGAACGGTATTGCGACCCAAGCTGCCGCGCGTAGGCCGGAAAGCGCACTTCGTAGCCCCGCCACTCGGCAATGCGGAACCCGGCCATCAGCGCCGCGCTTTCGGGCGCCGCCAGGTCGCTGGCGAACCAGCTCCACCGGTGGTTGCCGCCGAGCGTCTCGCCCTGTTCGATCAGCATGACCGATATTTCCGGCCGCAGGCGCCGCAGCGCGAGCGCGATCAGCCCGCCCGCCAGCCCTCCGCCGACAATCGCGATCTCGGTTCGTGTGTCTGCCGGAGTATGTTGCGTGCGCGCGACCATTGGCGATAGGCACTAAGCGGCATTGGGATGGGGAGCAATCAACTTGCGCATCGGAAAAGCCGTGCCAAAAGGGCGCATGACCCGCCGCCTCCTGCCGCACCGCGCGGCCATACTCGCAACTGTGCTTCTGCTATTGGCCGTCGCCGCAATCCTGCTGGCAATGGACCGGCCGCCGATCTGTGCTTGCGGCACGGTGAAACTGTGGCACGGGGTGGTCCAATCCTCGGAAAACAGCCAGCATCTGACAGACTGGTATTCCCCCAGCCATTTCATCCACGGGCTGATCTTCTATTTCTTCGCCTGGCTGCTGTGGATAAAATGGGGGATATTCGGCGGAAAACCCCAGCGCTGGGCTTTGCCGATTGCCGCGGTGATCGAATCGGCGTGGGAGATATTCGAGAACACCCCCTTCATCATCGACCGCTACCGCGAGGTCACTATCAGCTGGGGTTATGTCGGGGACAGCACGATCAATTCGCTGGCGGATATCGGCTGGATGATCGCCGGCTTCCTGTTCGCCGCGCGGGTGCCATGGCAGATCAGCCTGGCGATTGCGGTGTTTTTCGAGCTGTTTACCGCGTGGATGATCCGCGACAATCTGACGCTCAACGTGGTCATGCTGGTGTGGCCGCTCGAGGCGGTCAAGCAGTGGCAGGGCATGGGATAGCGTCTGACGCCGGAACATCGGGGGACTCGCGGCGTTGATGGTTCGACTGACCGAGGGAAATCTCCATGTACCGCCATTTCATGTCTGCTGCGCTTGCCAGCGCGGCCATCTGCCCTGCTGCCGCCGCGTCCGGCGCTGCCGCACAGGACGCGCCGCCGCCGACCGGTCCTCCGGAAGATCCGGAAAGCGACGTTTACGACGACACCTGGATGAGCATCGGGATTGGCGCGGGTCTTGGCCCGAGCTATTCTGGTTCCGACGATTTTGTACTGTTTCCGGCCCCGATCCTGCAGGGCAGGGTTGGCGGTATCGGGATTTCGCCGCGCCCGGCCGGGCTGGCTCTCGACCTGATCGATGACGCTCCGGGAAGCGCGGTAAATTTTTACGTTGGTCCCTCGTTCCGGTTACGCAGCGACCGCGCAAATCAGATCGGCGACGAGGTGGTAAAGCTGGCGGGAAAGCTGGAGCGGGCCTATGAAGTGGGCTTTTCGGCAGGCATCAGCAAACCGGCGCTGCTGAACCCATATGACAGCATCAGCTTCGGCGTCGATACAAGATGGGATGTGGCCGGTGCGCATAGCGGTATGGTTGTGGAACCCGGCGTATCTTATTTCACTCCGCTAAGCCGCGGCATGGCGGCGGTGCTGTCGGTCAGCGCCGAATATGCCGATAATGATTACAATTCCTATTACTACACTGTGGATGCGGCACAGAGCGCGGCGTCCGGGCTGAACCTGTACGAAGCCGATGGCGGGTTCAACTCGGTCGGTACCAATCTGCTGCTGTCGATGGATCTGGACGGCAATTTGCTCAACGGCGGGATGTCGGTGGTATTGATCGGAGGATATTCGCGGCTGCTGGGCGATGCAAAGAACACCCCCTATACCAGCGAGCGCGGCAGCACGGACCAATTTTTCGGCGCGGTTGGCATCAGCTATACGTTCTGAACTCACGTCCCTCCGGGCACCGCGCCCGGAGGGAACTCACTATTCTGCTGATTTACTCGGCGTCGTCCGCTTTGGCGGCTTTCGCGCCCTTGGCGCCCTCGGCCAGCTGCGGGCGCGGTGCCGGCAGTTCGGCGGTCCGGTCACCGGTCATCAGATAGGTGTCGAACCAGCGCATCATCCGCAGATTGTAATCGTACCGCGCGGCGGCCTTCTGGTTACCGTGCCCTTCGCCCGGGAACAGAACCAGCCGGACCGGAGTGTCGGGCTTGCGCACCTTGATGTTGCGGTACAGCTCGTAGCTTTGGGTGGGGGAAACGCGGGTATCGTCTGCCCCGTGCATGATCAGCAGCGGAGTTTCGGCCTGTCCGGCGTAATAGATCGGGCTGCGCTGGAGCAAGCGGTCCCATTCTTCCCAGGGCCATTTCAGTTCGTGCACCAGATACATTTCGTCGGGGATGTCGGTGGTGCCGAATTTGCTGAGATTGTTGGAAATGCCGACGAACATCACGCTGGCGGCGTATTCCTCCGAATAGCGGGTTGCGCCCCAGGCGCTGGCGAAGCCGCCGTAGGACCCGCCGGTGATCCCGGTGCGCAGCGGATCGGTGATCCCGGCGGCCACCAGTGCGCGCTTGCCGTCCACCAGATCGTCGAATTCCTTGCCCGCATAATCGCCCTGATGCTCCTTGGAAAATGCCGTGCCATAGGCGGTGGAGCCGCGGTAATTGGGCAGGAACACCGCATAGCCCTTGCCCGCCGCCACCTGGCCGGGCTTGCTGTAGGCGGTCTGCCAGCCGTTGGATTCGTGGGCTTCCGGCCCGCCATGGACATTGAGGATAGTAGGCGCGCCGCCCGCAGGTGCGCCGCCGACCGGTTCGATCAGCACGCCTTCGATCTGGCGTCCGTCGCGCGCGGTGTAGGTGAAGGTGCGCTGGGTGCCCATGTCGATATCGGCGAGCCATGGATTGTGCTGCGTCCAGCGGGTGAAGGCACCGTCTGCCAGCACGAACAGTTCCGGCGGATGCGCGGGCGAATGCGCCTGGACGGCAAGGGTGCTGCCTCCGGCTTCGATACCGGTGAGGATCAGCCCGCCGGTTTCCACTTCCTCCACTGCATCGCCGTAAAAGCGCAGCACGCTTTGCGCGCCCTTGTGGATGATCACCGCGAGCCGTTCGTCCGGCAGCCATTCGGCATCGACCGCTGCTTCCGGAGCACCAAGATTGAGCGGGGTCAGCGCGCCGGTTTCGATATCGGCGAGGTATAGCGTGGTCGCCGCCGGGTCGTTCTTGTCAGTCGCTGCGATCATCGACAGCACCGAGCCGTCGGGGCCGATCTCGACATCGCCCAGCTTGCCCGGGGTTTCGATGATCCGGCTGACCTTGCCGCTCGCAAGGTCGAGCACCTGCACGCGTGTGGAGGTGTAGCTGTCATCCACCGAAGGGGTTGGCGCGCTCTGGATGATGGCCTTCGAACCGTCCGGCGTCACCTCGAAGGCGCTGACATATCCCGGAACCGTGATCGCTGTCGGCTTGGCGTCCACTTCATCACCGACCACCGCGGAAAAAACGCGGTTGAAGCGCGATTCCTCCTCGTAAACGACCGCGTTGAATCCGGCCTTGCTCTGTGCTTCGCGCTGCTTGTCCTCTGCCGCCCCGGCCAGCAGGTAAACCCTGCTGCCGTCGGGGGAAAAGGCGTATGAGGTAACATTCGCGCCGTCCACACCGGCCAGCTTGCGGTGTCCGCCGCCATCGACGGGAATGGCCCACAGACCGCGCTTTTCATCCTCCGCGGCCCACAGGAAACTGACCATCCGGCCGTCTGGGGTGAACTTCACGCTGCGGACCTCGATATCGGCGGGCAGGAATACGCGCGCCTGGTCCGGTCCGAAGGCCATCTTCAGCTGCTGGGTGGTGGAACCGTTATCCTCGCCAACCGTCACATCGGGCAGGCTGGAAGTGGTATAGGTGATCCGGCTGCCATCGGGGGACACGCTGATGGTGCCGACCGATTCCAGCTTCGCGACGTCTTCGGGGGTCATCGGGCGGGCGGCGGCGGAGGTGGCGGCAACAGAAGCCGAGCCAAGCAGCGTGGCGGCGAGCAGAAGCTTGCGGGTCATTCGGTAATTTCCTCTCGTGACGAACGAACTTGTAGGGGTTTCATAGCGAAAGCGGTTACCAGTGCAACCGGTCCTCTTGTCCCTATCGGCCAATCACGGCATGACGGCTGAAAAGGGGAGATTCGATGATGCTGAAATTCACCGGTTTGCTGGCCACCGCAGCCATGGGCGCCGCCCTGTCCGCGCAGCCGGCCCTCGCGGAAACCACCTATATCCATGCCGGATCGGTAATTGCGGATGCTACGGGCGAAGCCAGCGGGCCGGCGACGATCATCGTTACCGATGGCAAGATTGTCAGCATCGAGGACGGGTTCGTCACCGCTCCCGAAGGCGCGGAGATGGTCCTCCTGGCGGACCAGACGGTCCTCCCTGGGCTGATCGACCTTCATGTCCATCTGACCGGCGATCCTGGCGGCGATTTCTGGAAGGAAGCAATCGAGCCCGACGAATGGGGCGTAGTGATCGGCGCTAAGAACGCGCGGCTGACCGCGCTGGCCGGGTTCACCACCGTGCGCGAAGCGGGCAGCGCGCAGCAGACCGCCTACAGCCTCCGGCGCGGAACCGCCGAGGGTATGCTGGCCGGGCCGCGTATCCTTGCCGCAGGGCCGCCGCTGTCGATCGTCGGCGGACACGGCGACGTTTCGGGCTTCAAGCCGGAGGTCAACGCCGTGCTGACGGGCGGATACACTTGCACCGGCGCAGTGGAATGCGCGGAGAAGGTCCGCCGCGCCAGCCAGAACGGCGCGGATATCATCAAG
>NZ_JAXMJI010000065.1:0-13853 GCF_034376665.1 Allopontixanthobacter sp.
GACGGGCTGGCATGTCGGGCGGACGATGGTCGAATGCGCGTCCTGCGCCACGGCCATCGCGATCGGCGAGACCGGGGCATGAGCCGGGGCGGCGAGCTGCGCGTGTCCGATCACGCGCTGCTGCGGTTTCTCGACCGCGCGGCCGGGCTGGATGTGGAGGCGCTGCGAACGCGGATCGAGGCCTCGCTCGCGCGGGCGCACCACGCCGCGTCCTCGATCAGCGACAGCGACTATCTGATCACCGCCGACGGCCTGGTGTTCGTGGTGCGGCGGAATGACGACGGCCCGGTGGTCAGCACAGTGCTGCCCAAGATCAAGGGCGTGACGCGCGCCAAAGCGCTCGATCGCGGGACCGGAAAATGAGCGAGCTGCCGGGCGTCCTGGGGATCATCGCGGCGGTGGCCGGCGATGATGCGGCGGTGGCCGTTGCCCGGGCGCGCGGCGGCACGCAGGTCTATTTCCCGCCGGTGCCGCCGGAGGATCACTGGCTGTCCGCGCTGATCGGCCAGGAACAGGCCGCGGCGGTGTGCGACCGGCTGACTTGCGGGGTGGGCGGAATGCGGGTCGATCTTCCGCTTGGCGGGGCGGGTCACGCGGCCCAGGCGCGGGCGCAGGTGGATGCGCTGCTGGACGCAGGCTTGTCCGAACGCGCGATCGCGCTTAAGACCGGCTACACGATCCGCGGAGTCCGCCGCCGCCGCGCACGGCTCGGCCGCGGGGGCGACCCCCGGCAAATCCCCCTGTTCTGACAGCATCATAGGGGACTGCCGCAGGACGGTGGTCCGGGGCGCGTTCGAAGGCCCGCGAGGCCAGAACGCCGACATGAAAAAATCCTGGCTCATCGACAGTTGGCACGAGGCATGGCGGTTCATCTCGCTGTGGGTCAACACGGTCGGCTTCGGCGTGCTGGTGGCCTGGAACCAGATGCCGCGCGACGTGCGGGCGATCCTGCCCGAGGGCTTCGAGCTGGTGCTGATGGGCGGATGGTGGCTGGCGGTGATCGTCGGCCGGCTGTGCAGGCAGCCCGGCAGCCAGGCGAAGATCGATGCCAAGCGCCGCGCGCAGGCATCCGGCCAGGGCGCTCCATCGTGACCCGCTGGGTGAAACCGCTGCCGCCACCCGCGCCGCCGCCAGGCTCGAGCGGGCGCGACGGCATCGCCGCGGCGCTGGTCGGCCTGGTCGGGGTGACCGCCGCTGCGGCGCTGATGGTGCTTGTTCCCGAGGAGGAAAGCGGCCGCAGGGTCGAAGCGCAGGTGAGTGAACGCGGCGATGCGACCCTCCGCCATGTCAGCGGGCGGCAGTATCTGGAAACCTATATCGACATCGCCGGTGTGCCGACCGCCTGCGACGGGATCACCCGCGGGATCCAGCCCGGCCAGAGCTTTACCGAGGCGCGCTGCACCGCGCTGCTGATCCGCGAGATCGAGATCCATGCCCGCGGCGCGCTCGCCTGCGCGCCGTCGCTCGCGAGGCCGGGCCGCGATTACCAGCGCGTCGCGGCGATATCGCTGACGTTTAACATCGGGGTTGGCGGGTTCTGCGGATCGAGCGCCAGGCGGCTGTTCGAGGCGGGCAACATAAGCGCCGCCTGCGACCGGTTCCTGCCGTGGAGCAAGGCGCGGGTGAACGGGGTCTTGCGCGAAGTGCGCGGGCTGACCAGGCGCCGCCACCGCGAGCGCGAATATTGCCGGACCGGCCTGCCCGGTTACACGCCGGCATCGCTGCCGGCGCGGCTGGAGAAGTGGAAGTGAGCGCGCTCGGCATTCTCGACCCGCTGGGCGCGGTGAAGCGCCGCGCCGCTCTGATCATCGCGGGTGCGGGGGCGCTGGCGATTATCTTGCTGCTGGCGTGGGCGCTGCGGCTCGATCATCTGCGCGGCGAGTGGCAGGGCAAGTTCGACGTGCTGTCGCAGCAGGCCGGAACCGTCCTGGTCGCGCTGCGCCTGGCGAGCGACAATCCCGAACTGGAATGGACGGGCGCGGCCGGGCAGGCGCAGGCGCTGGGCGACAGCAAGCGCGATCTGGAGGCGGCGATCGAAGTGCAGAACCGGCGGGTGGACGAGCTGGCGCGCGAAGCGGTCCGGCTGCAGGCCAAGGCCGCGGAGCTGCAGCTGATCGCGGACCAAGCGAAGGCGCAGCGCCGGGCGGCGCTGGCGCGTCTCTCCGACCTGTCGATCACGCCGGGCACGCGCGAGGATTGCACGATCCTGCTGCGCGAGGCCGAAGACGCGCTGGATCTGATTTACGAGGCGGGATTATGACGAACGAACGGGCTCGGCAGATGGCCTATATCGCTGGCTTGGCGTTGGCATCGGCAATGGCGTCAGGCTGCAGCAGTTCGGGCACGATCGTCCGCGATCGACCAGTCGAAGTGCGCGTGCCGGTTCCGCAGCCCTGTGCAGGGCCGCGTCCTGCAAGGATCATCCCGCTGAAGGACCAGCTGACCTTTGAAGATTGGATAGCGCGCGATGTCCGTCAGAAGGCGGCGACGATCGGCAAGCAGGCGCTGGACCGGCAGACCTACGGCGAGCAGCTGGACGCCGCCACCGCGGCCTGCCCGGCGGTCACGGGCGGCGACTGATGGACGCTGGCAGCCGGGCCGTGGAGATGGCCGAACAGTTCGAGCTCGAAAACCGCGACCGGAGAATCGCGCTGCTGCGCAGCAGGCTGGCGGAGAGCGGGGTCACGAATTGCGAGGATTGCGGCGACGATATCGGTGTGTCGCGGATTGCCGCCCTGCCATCGGCCCGGCGGTGCATCGGCTGCCAGACGAAGTTTGAAAGGAATATGCGTGGAACTCGCTGACATGCTCGGCCCCTGGGTGGCGATTGTCGCCTTCCTGGTGGCGATCGCCAACACTGTCTGGGTGTGGATGAGCCAGCCCGGACAGCTGGCCAAGAAGCAGAACGAGGAATTGAACGACGATCTCAAGGCTCACGACCGGCGCATCCAGTCGCTCGAAAGCGATTCGCGGCATCTGCCGACGAAGGAGGATTTTCACAAGCTGGTCGAGCAATTCGCCCGGATGCAGGCGAGAATGGAAACCGAGATGGAGAGCATGGGGCATACGGTGCGCCGGCTGGACAATTACCTGCGGAGTGAGAAGTGATGAATTATGCCCAGAGCATTGCGGAAAATGCGCGGCTGTATGCGCTGAAGGAACTGGCGGCGCAGGTCGACGGGCGGCTTAACGTGCTGCTCGTCCAGCACATCCTCGACCTCAAGTATGGGATCAACCGCAGCCGTGAATGGACCGAAACCCAGCTGCGCAAGCTGGCCGAGCTCGACGCGGTGGAACTGCTCGACAGCGAAGTGATGATCGCCCGGATCACGCGCGCGGGACGCGATCACCTGGAACAGCGAGCGATCATCGCCGGGGTCACCCGTCCGGCGGACGTCGAGTGATGGAGCCGGATCGCCGTGCCAGTTCGCGCGAGGGCCGCGGACGCCTGTCGAGCATTGACCTGCTGCCCGACGACGCCGAGCCCGACGTCATCTGGGCGCAGGAACAGCTGCGCGAGCGGAGCCTGCCGCAGACGGTGATCCTGACCGAGTTCAACGAGCGCCTGATCGACAAGGGAATCGAGGCGATCAGCAAATCCGCCTGGAGCCGCTATGCGGTGCGCAAGGCGATCCAGTTCCGCCGCCTGGACGAGGTCCAGCGGATGTCGAAGGAACTGGTCGAATCGATGGGCACCGATGAACCCGACCAGGTCACCGTGGCGGTGGCCGAGATGCTCAAGCTGGCGGCGTTCCAGATCCTGGAAGGCGACAATGTCACCACCAAGGGGGTGATGGAGCTGAGCCGCGCGCTGCAGAGCGCCGTGGGCGCGCAGAAGACCAGCGCGGAATACCGCAAGCGGCTGCAGGATGAACTGCAGGCCAAGCTGGCCAAGGCGGCGGAGGCGGTCAATGATGTCGGCGCGCGCAACGGGATTTCGAAGGAAGCGCTCGACGAGATCAACCGCAGGCTGATGGGCGGGGCCTGATGGGCAATGCCAAATCCATCCCGGCCGATCCCGAGGCCATTTTCATGCCTTATCAATCGGCGTGGATCCGCGACACTGCGCGGCTGAAGCTGATCGAGAAGAGCCGCCAGGTCGGCCTGTCGTGGGCAACCGCCTATGCCGCGGTGTCGCGGACCAGCCTGGCGGGCGCACGGTTCGACCAGTGGGTTTCCTCGCGCGATGACATCCAGGCGCAGCTGTTCCTCGAGGATTGCAAGCTGTGGGCGGGCAATCTGGATATCGCGGCGCGCGATCTGGGCGAGGAAGTGATCGACGCGAAAGACCGGCAGACCGCCTATGTGCTGCGCTTTGCCAACAGCCGCCGGATCAATTCGATGTCGTCCAACCCGAATGCCCAGGCAGGCAAGCGCGGCGGGCGCGTGCTCGACGAATTCGCGCTGCATCCCGATCCGCGCAAATTGTGGACCATCGCCTATCCGGGGATCACCTGGGGCGGCGCGCTGGAACTGATCAGCACGCACCGCGGCAGCAAGAATTTCTTCAACCAGCTGGTCCGCGAGATCAAGGAACAGGGCAATCCCAAGGGCATCAGCCTGCACACCGTCACGCTGCAGGACGCGCTGGACCAGGGCTTTCTGTGGAAGCTGCAGCAATCGCTGCCGAGTGAAGACGAAAAGCAGGCGATGGACGAGGCCGCCTATTTCGACTTCGTCAAGGCGGGCGCGGCGGACGAGGAGAGCTTCCAGCAGGAATATATGTGCCGCCCGGCCGACGATGATGCGGCGTTCCTCGAATACGATCTGATCGCGCGCAGCGAATATGCGCAGGGGACCGACTGGCAGGCGATCGAGGGCGGCACGCTGTTCGCCGGGGTCGATATCGGCCGCAAGAAGGACCTCACCGTGCTGTGGGTGGTCGAGAAGCTGGGCGACGTCTTCTACACCCGCCATATCGAGGCGCTGCAGAACATGACCAAGGGCGATCAGGAAAAAGTGCTCTGGCCGTGGTTCGAACGCTGCCAGCGGGTGTCGATCGACAATACCGGGCTCGGCATCGGCTGGGTCGATGATGCGCAGGCCCGCTTCGGCAAATACCGGATCGAGGGCGTCAACTTCACCGCGCAGTCGAAGGAGGCGCTGGCCTATCCGGTGCGCGGCGCGATGGAGGACCGGCGGCTGCGCATCCCGCACAATGGCGCGATCCGGGCAGATCTGCGCAGCGTCACCAAGCAGGTCACCATGGCGGGCAATATCCGCTTCACTGCCGAGCGCACGGTCGATGGCCACGCCGACCGTTTCTGGGCGCTGGCGCTGGCGATCCATGCCGGCAGTGATGGAGGGGCCGCACCGTGGCGGCCGATGATGGGCGCGCTGCGCGCGGACAGCAGTCCGCCGATCGACAGGAACTGGATACCGGCATGAGCGAACAGACTACCTCCCCTCGGACGATCAGTCTGGGCCGCGATAACCGATCACGGCTGCTGTTCGCCAAACTGGACGGAAAGAGCGTGGAGCTGATCTCCCGGCCGATGCGGCCGAGCCCTTTGCCTTTGGGCGGCCCGGCAGAAATCATCGTTCTGACTGTCGATCAACTGAAGCTGCTGATGAGCGAGTGCGCACCATGAACGCCCTGACCAAATATATCGCCGCCCCGCTCGCCAAGGCGCTGACCGCCATGCGCCATTCCGGGCAGCCGCTGTTCCTGCAGGGGCTGCTGAAGCGGACCCGGTTCGATTATGCGCGTGAAGTGGGCGACGGGCTCGATTCCTCGGTGGTCACCGCGCCGGTGATGTGGGTCCAGCGCGCGCTGCCGGAGGCGACACTGACCGTGCGCCGCAAACTGGCGAGCGGAGCCAGGGAAGATCTGGACAGCCACGATCTGACCGAGCTGGTCCGCAACCCGAACCCGTTCTACGGCGATATCGCGTTGTGGGCGGGTACGGTGCTCAGCTATCTGGTCGACGGCAATGCCTATTGGATCAAAGTGCGCAGCGGTGCGGGCAAGCCGGTCGAACTGTGGTGGGTGCCGTGGTGGATGATCGAACCCAAGGCCCCCGCCGATGGCAGCAGCTTCCTGTCGCATTACGAATATTCGCCGGGCACCGGCTACGGACGGATGCGGATCGATCCTGAGGACGTGGTCCATTTCCGGCACGGGATCAATCCGCGCGACATGCGGCGCGGGCTGTCCCCGATCCACGGGGTGCTGCGCGAGATATTCGCCGATCTGGAGAGCAGCAATTTCGTGGCCAGCCTGCTGCGCAACATGGGTGTTCCCGGTGTCGTGATCAGCCCCAAGGGCGGGGCGATGCCCGCGCCCGAAGACGTCGAGGCGACCAAGACCTGGTTCAAGGAAGCCTTCGGCGGGGACAATCGCGGCGGGCCGCTGGTGATGGGCGCGCCGACCGATGTCCAGGCCTATGGGTTCAATCCGCAGCAGATGAATTTGAGCGAGGCGCGCGACGTGGCCGAAGAGCGGGTGTGCGCCTGCATCGGCGTGCCCGCCGCGGTGGTCGGCTTTGGCGCAGGGCTGCAGCAGACCAAGGTCGGCGCGACGATGGAGGAAATGCGCAAGCTGGCCTGGCACAACGGGGTGCTGCCGATCGGGCGCAGCCTGGCCGACGAGTTGGGCCGCAGCCTGCTGCCCGATTTCCAGCGCGGCCGGGGATCTGCAGATAAGCTGGAACTGTACTGGAATACCGACGATGTGCTGGCGCTGCAGGAAGACGAGGACAAGCAGACCGATCGCAAGCTGAAGGAATTCAGCGCCGGTGCGATCACGCTGTGGGACTATCTGACTGAGACCGGCCGCGATGCCGAGGAAAGCCACCGCTATTATTTGCGGCCGATCGCCATGATCGAGGTTCCGTTGGCGCAGGCGGGCAAGGGATATTCCCCGGAACCGGCCGCCGCGCTGGAAGGCGAAACGCGCCCGCAGAAAAGCCTGCCCGCCCCGGCGGTGAAGGACGGCCATACGGTGTGCGGCGGATGCGAAAAGGAAACCCCGAAAGACCAGCTGGTGGAGGGGCGTTGCAGCGCCTGCCGCAGCGAGCCCGGTACCGGCGGGTCTGGCGGCGGGGAGCCCGGTGCCAAGGAAGACGATCACGGCGACCATAGCGGCCATGACCACGGGGTTCCTGCAGGAGCGCGCCGGGCGAGCCCTGCGGCGATGCAGCGCGGCGAGGCCTTCGTGCTGATGCTTCAGCGGCAGGAAAGAGGCCTTCAAGCGGGTTTTGAGAAGGTCCTGATGGGCCTGTTCGAAAGCTGGGGCGACGAGGCGCGCGACGCGGCCGCAACCATTCTGCGCAACAGCGGGGAGAAGGTGGCAGCTGATAAGGCGGCCCGCGCAAAGGTGGTGGGCGGTTTCGAACAGAAGGCCGACGAGGATCTGATCACCCGGATCATGGCGCTGCTGGACAACAGTATCTGGCAGGCCGAGCTGGGCCAGTCCTACGGCGCGCATTATCTGAAGGTGGCCGAGGCGGTGCAGGATGCCGCCGAGCGCGCCGGCCTGGGCACATCGCTGCCCGATCCGGTAATGCGGGCGATCGTGGCCAGCGGCGGCCGGCGCGCCGGGCTGATCGATCTGGATGCGCAGACCCGCCAGGCAATCTTCGACGCGCTGGCCGAAGGCCGGGCCGAGGGCGAAGGAGTGGAGGCGCTGGCCAACCGTATCGCCAACCATGTCGAAGGCGGGATCTGGTCCACGCCGGAAACCCGCGCGCGGATCATCGCCCGGACCGAAACCAAATTTGCGCAGAACATCTCGACCATCGAGCGCGGCAAGGCCGCGGGCGTGACCGAATTCATGGTGTTCGACGGCAGGCTCGGCCCCGGCCGGTCGCTGCTCAGCCACATGGCCCGCAACGGTTCGATCGTCACGGCCGCCGATGCGCTGGTGATGGCGGATGCCGAACATCCCAACGGGACGCTGAGCTTCGCGCCCCATTTCAAACTCTAGGAGACCTGCGATGCTGACCAAGAATATGACCGTCACCGAGATGAGCGACAGCGGCAAGGGGCTGGCGCTGATCGCCAATCTCTCGGCGGTGGATCATGACGGCGACACCTATGCTCCCGGTGCCTTTGCCTGGAAGGAGCAATGGGCCCCGCTGCTGACCGCGCACGACCGGTGGGGCATGCCGTTCGGCAAGGCGCGAGTGTATGAGGAAGGCGACGCCGCCTATGCCGAGCTGCATCTCAATCTCGACACGGCTGCTGGCCGGGACTGGCACGCCGCGCTGAAATTCGATCTGGCCACGGGAAAGTCCGTGCAGGAATGGTCCTATGGCTATGATGTGCTCGATGCCGATCTGCAGTTCCGCGGCCTCGAGAAAATCCGAATGCTGAAGAAGCTCGACATCCACGAAGTGTCGACCGTCGTGCGCGGCGCCGGCCAGGGCACCGGCACGGTCAGCATGAAAGCCCGCAATGCGGCGCTGAAGGAAGGGCGGTTCGACGGCCTGCTGGGCGAGCTGGGTACCATGGCCGAGGTGCTGAAGGGCGATCCGGGACTGCTGTCCGCCACCGGCCGCAAGCAGCTGGGGGATATCCATGCAGCGATGGGCGCGGCGCTGGTCCTGCCGCCGGAAACCGGCGCGGAGGAAAAGGCTGCGGTCAACAATGCAGTCGCGGCCGAGCTGCAGCGGATCTCGCGCCGCCATCTCAAACAGGCCTGACGCGGGATTCGGGCTGCGGCATTCGGGCATTTGCCACAGGGCCGCGTAGAGCCGCGTGGAGCGATCATCCGGCCCTTGGGTGCGCAAAAGCGCCCCGAGGGCCTTCTTAGCCCTTCTTAGCGGCGGTTATGAGGGGATTTGCCCGCGCTTCAGCATGCGGGTTTCCAATTCGCTGCGAATTGCGGTAGCACGCTGACGAATCCCTGCACCGGGCGGCGTCGATCGCCCGGCCCACATTTCCCCATCGTAATTCCCCCATCCATGCCTGCCCCGGAACGTCGTCCGGGGCGCGCGCCCATGCGTCATCCTTCCATATGGAGCCGGATTTCAATCCGGATGCCCACGCGGAATTCCTCCGTCGGGTGGCCGGTCCGACCACATGGAGATGACGATATGTCGATCAAGAATTTGACCCTGTCGCAGGCCCGCGAAAAAATGGGCGTTAAGCAGGATGAGCTGGGCAAGGTATTCACCGAAGCCAAGGCCGATGACGGCCAGTACGATTTCAACAAGGTGACCTGCCTGGGCGACCAGGTGAAAGGTTCGATCGCCGTGGCCGAAAAGGTCAAGGCGATGAACGGCGAACTGGATGAACTGGGCGTCCACATCGAAACGCTGACCGCCGCCGAGAAAGCCGCCGGTGCCCATGCCGACCGCGAAAAGGGTATTCGCAATTTCCCGCTGCCCGGCAGCGGCGGCCAGGGCGGCGGTGCTGCTCAACACCAGTTTAAATCGATCGGGGAGCTTGTGGCGCTGTCCGCCGAATACAAGTCCTGGGCTGGGAAAGGCGCACCGCAGGGCCTGGAGTTCAGTTTCGCCGACCTTTACCCGAGCGACTTCCTCGCTAGCGCCGGCGCCGTCCAGACACTGGGTCAGAAGGCGCTGTTCGCAACTACATCCGGCTACGCGCCTGAGGTCCTTCGCATGCCGGGCTTCGTCGAAAAGGCAACTCGCCCGCTTCAGTTGATCGATATCATCCCCATGTCGCGGACCGGCGAGTCCGCAATCAAATATATGGAAGAAACGACGCGCGATCATCTGGCGGCAGAGATTGCCGAGGGTGGTACCTATCCTGAAGACGCATATCTGTTCACGGAAAAGTCCAGCCCGGTGCAGAAGATCGGCACCAGCATTCCGGTGACCGACGAGCAGCTCGAAGACGTAGCCTTCATGGAAAGCTATCTCAACGGCCGCCTGACCTTCGGTGTTCGCCAGCGGGCCGATCGGCAGAGCTATATTGGCGACGGTCTGGGTTCGAACCTGCTGGGCATCCGCAACACGCCCGGCATCCAAACACAGGCCAAGGGTGCCGATCCGACGATGGATGCGTTCTACAAGGCGATGACCAAAATCCGGAAGATCGGCCGCGCGATCCCGACGCATCATGTGATGGACCCGGAAGACTGGCAGGACATCCGTCTGACCCGCACCGCCGACGGTGTATATATCTTCGGTGCCCCTACCGAGGCGGGGCCGGAGCGTCTGTGGGGTCTGCCGGTCGTGCAGAACGATGCGGACGGCGCAGGCACCGGCTTGGTCGGGGCATTCGATCCCGCATGGATCAGCTTGTCCGAGCGCCGCGGCGTCGAGGTTCAGGTCGGTTATGTCGGCACCCAGTTCACGGAAGGCAAACGCACGATTCGTGCAGACATGCGCGCGGCGCTGACCAAGTTCCGCCCGTCCGCTTTCTGCGAAGTCACCGGCATCTGATCGCCCGGCCGGGGGCAGGCTGCGGCCTGCCCCCGGTTTGCCACAGCGGTTCGTTCGGGACCGCTGCGGCAAGCCAGGGTTTGGCCAGGAGAATTGCATCATGGGTACGATTTCAGGGTTTTCGCGTCCGGTGACCACCGCCGTCATTCCGGGCGGCGTGGTGGGCGATCACGCGGTGCCGGGCGGCATCAAGGACGGCGACACGCTGGTTGCGGTGACGCAGCTGACCGATGCCGTTCCGCCGGTCCCGACCGACCGCACGGCTGAATTCTCGATCAGTGCGGGCACGTCTGACCAGGTCGAAAACACCACCACCGACACCACGGGCGCCTTTCTGGTCGTGACGTGGGTCAAGGCTGAATGAGCAGCTGAATTCACAGGAGCATTCCAATGACCAAGAACATGATTTGTGCCGAGCGGCTGTATCTGACCAAGGACCGCATGAAGCTGGTCGGTCACGGCGACAAGGCCGCAGCCTTCCTGTACGCCACGCCGGGTGACGAAATCCCCGAAAGCGCGGTGGAGCGCTTCAAGCTGAAGGATGGCGGGGTGTCTGGCCCCAAGGCTGGCCAGAAAGAAAAAGCACCGCCTCCGAACAAGGAGAAGAAGGGCGGCGAAGACAAGGGCGGCGGCAAACCGGCCGACAAGGACAAGTCCGCGCCCCAGAAACCAGCCGCATTGACCGATATTTCAGGCATCGGGCCTGCGACTGCCAAGGCGCTGGTCGCGGCCGGCATTGCCGATGTCGCGGCCCTGTCGCAGATCGATCCAGCCAGCCCACCTGCGATCGACAAATTGCCGCCCGCATTTGACTGGGCTGCAATAGTCGGCGCTGCTGGCGTGCTGGCTCTGGCTGCGGTTGCCTGATCATGGCTCTGCTCGACCGGGTCAAGGAACGCACGGGGAGTGATCTCTCCGATGCCGAGCTGCAAGCGATGATCGATGCGATCACCGACGAGCTCGACGCGCGTTTCGGCCCGGCGGGCGAGTTCACCGTCCAGCTGGGCGATCCGACCGATCCGTCCTCGCGCCATCTGCGCAACCTCAGGCTGATCCGTCCTATCGACACCGCGCTGGCGATTACCGTGACCGAGAGCGATCCCGGCAACACGGGCGATGCCGCCGATGAGAGCGTGCTGGCGGCTGCCGATTACCGGATATTGCACGGCGGCCGCACGCTGCAGCGGCTGACCGCCGGGCCGAACGGCCGGACCCATTGGGCGCCGCTGGTCAGCGTGACCTATACCCCGATCGGCCAGGCCGCGGCGCGCGAGGAAGTGACGATCAAGCTGATCCAGCTCGACCTGTCCTATCGCGGCGGGCTGAAAAGCGAAAAGGCCGGCGATTATTCGTTCACCCTGTCGGGCGACATGGCGAGCGATCGCGAGGCCATTCTGGTGACGCTGGAAGACCGGCGCGGGATGGTGATGAGTTGATCTGGCCGCTGGTCTATGTCGTGATCGCGCTGGCGGTGTACCGGGTTTCTCTCGGCGCGATCGGCTCCGCTGCGCGCTACCGGAAGGGTGCGGCGCTGGGAATTGCGGTGCTGTGGCCCGGACTGACCGCGGTGGTGGCCGCATCGCTGCTGCTGGACGGGATCGAATGGGCCCTGCGCAAGACGCGGCGCTGGCTGGCGGGGGCCTGGTCGTGATCGCCGTGTCGCTCCTTTCCCTGTTTCTCCAGCTGCTGCTGGGCTGGCTGCTGGCCGATTTCCTGTCCGGCGTGCTGCACTGGGTCGAGGATCGCTTCGGCCCCGGCCGCGAGCACTGGCCGCTGATCGGCCGGTTGATCTTCGCGCCCAATCTGCTGCATCATGTCGATCCGACCGCCTTCACCAGGGCCGGTTTCCTTGATCGGAACTGGACCACCTGGGCGGTTGTCGCGCCGCTTGCCTGCGCGCTGCTATGGCTCTTCGGGTCGCATCCGTGGATCTGGGCAGCTGCAGCAGGCGGCGCGGCAGCCAATGAAGTCCACGCCTGGGCGCATCGCCGCACGCTGGCGCCCGGCTGGGCGACCGTGCTGCAGCGGGCCGGCTTCATCCAGTCGCCCGCGCACCATGCGGTGCATCACGTCCCGCCCTATCTGCGCAGCTATTGCATCCTGACCGACTGGCTCAACCCGCTGCTCGACCGGACCCGCTTCTGGCGGCGGCTCGAACGGCTGGTACCGGAAAGCTGGCTGGCATGATCGCGGGCCGTCTCACCCACCGCGCCGCGCTGGAGCGCAATGTCGCCGTCGGGGCCGACGACTGGGGGCAGCCGCTCGCGGCCGATTTCCAGTCCACCGGCGATCCGCTGGCCTGTTTCGTCTGGTCGAACACCAGCCGCGAGCTGGTCGACGGCGCGAAGACCGCGTTGATCGAGGATCTGCGCGGCCTGTTCGCGCAGGGCGCCGATATCCGGGAAGGTGACGAGATCGCCAGCGTGACCGACCGGGCGGGCACCACGATCATTTCCGGGCGGCTGAAGGTCGAAGGCCCGGTGCAGTTCAAGCACACGCATGTCGAAGTCGCCCTGCAGAGGATTGGCTGATGGAGATTGGAGCAATCGACGGCGCGACCCGGGTTGTCGGAAAGGGGCAAGGCTATTGCGGCCTGCCGCTCCGTGACGAAGTGGTCAATTGCACAGTCAACGGTCCGAACACGCCCGCGATGGTGACGGCGTGGAAACCCTCAGCCGACGAGCTGGCTGCGCTCAATGCGGGCGCGGCGGTGCATGTCCGAATTCTCGGCTGTGTACCGCCGCCGATGATGGTTCTTGTCGGCCCCGCACCGGAAGCGTTGCCTTCGCTTGAGGAGTTTTTGGAACGTGGCTGAATCGCTCGTCTGGAAAGGCAAGGCACTGACCGAGACCATGCGCGAAGCGCAGAAGCTGGGCGTCAACGCGACCATGTCCGAATGCGTCATCCATGCGAAATCGAACCATTCCTGGCAGAACCGCACCGGTGTGCTGGAAGGCTCGCTCGGCGTCGCCGAATTTGCGCGTGAAGTCCCCGGCGGTGTGGAAGGCAGCTGGGGGTCGCAGGACGTCCGCTATGCGCTGATCCACGAGCTCGGCGGCGTGATCGTGCCGATCCGGGCCAAGGCGCTGGCAATCCCGCAGGAGGGCGGCGGGGTGCGGTTCGTCAAGAGTGTGACCATTCCGGCGCGCCCCTATCTGCGGCCCGCTGCCGATGTCACCTATCCGGCTCTGGGCAGCAATATTGGCAAGGCCTATCGCGCATTGGGCGGCGGCGGCGGCAGCAGCGGAGGAAATTCCCGTGCCTGAAGCCGCCGATCTGACCGCGGCCGTGACCGCTTATCTCAAATCCGATGCGGCTCTGGCTGCACTGGTGGGCACGCGGGTGTTCGGCGGGGAAATGCCGCCAGCCGAAACGGCCCAGATGCCGCGCAAGGCGCTGGTGCTGCGCGCCAGCGGCGGTGTGTCGCTGACCGCGGGCAGCCATGCCGAGCACGATACCCAGCGGCTGGATCTGTTTTCCTTTGGCGAGACCCCGCAC